>NZ_JAANBJ010000027.1:0-111083 GCF_011394325.1 Staphylococcus sp. 11007852
TAATAAGCGCACAATTACTTTTCTGCATAATGAAAAATCATGTTAATCATAAAAAGAGCTGCTAATAACGCAATTTGCGTTGTTAGCAGCTTTTAGTAAGCGTGTAAAATATTACATTCCCATATTTTGTTGACCTTGTGACCCTTGAGAAGCTTGTTCTTTTAAAGCTTTAGGATTTAAGATGTTATCTTCAATCGCTTTTTTAATATCACTGTCTTTATAGTCAACTTTGTATTCATCTAATAATTTTTTATATGCGTCAGTTAGAATTTCAGGTTTCTCCTGAAGTTTATTTTGAATGAATTTTTCCTTTAATTTTGATTTTTCTTTGTCAAAATCAGTCGGTTTGTCAGCTCGGATAATGTGATAGCCATAATCTGTTTTAACCACATCTGAAATTTCACCATCTTTTAATTTAAATAGTGCTTTCTCAAAAGGTTTTACCATTTGACCTTTAACGACATAACCTAAACTACCATTTTTATCTTTACTTGAATCCATAGATTCGTCTTTGGCAATCTTGTCAAAATCTTTAGGGTTTTTATCAAGTTGCTTCTTAATGTCATCAATTTTCTTTTTAGCCTCATCATCTGATAGGCCTTCTTTATCATTTTTATCTTGCTTCACTTTTATTAGAATATGAGACGCTTTTTTCGTATTATCTTTAATTTCTTTATCAGAGATATCGACTTTCTCATTTAACAACGCTTTTTGGTATTCCATCATTTTACGTTGTTCTTTGTATTTTTCCATTGTCATACCTTGTTGCTTAAGAAGGCTTTCAAATTGATCTTTCCCACCATACTTTTTGATTTCACTATCAATTTGTTTTTCAATGTCATCATTGTTTACTTTTTCACCATATTTATCTTTTAAAATTTTGCTTAAAAGAACTTTGAATGAGTTACTCGCAATTTGATCTTTACCAATTTCTTTCATAACATCTTCAACTTTAACATCGCCAGCTTTTGAAGAAATAAGCGTTTGATCTTTAGATGTTGGTGTGTCATTCCCACATGCCCCTAAAATAACAGCGCTGGCTGTGAGAGGAATAATCATTTTTTGTAAACCTTTCTTCATTGTGTTAGCTCCTTTATTTTTAAATTATCACAAATAATATTACCATATTGTAAGTAGCATACCAATGAAGAAGGGTAGAACTAAGACTAATTTACGAGAAAAAACGTAGTATTTAAATCTTTTTTAAGCTAAAGATTCAATTACTACGTTTTGTAATAAATTATATTTAATGTTATTTAATTTGACATTGAAAAGGTAAGTGTCTAAAAAGTTCATTTTTTTTCGAGAATCATCAGACCATTAATATGTTCCTCGATATAATCGCCTTGTCTAGAAAAAATGATAATTTTCAAATAGAGTAAATCCATGACAGCATACCCCGCGTTTAAAGCAAGTAAAAACATCGCATAATGACCGTATTCAGGAAAATGTCGCGCCATTATAATCATGATCAATGTAATCACGATTAACGGCATTAATAAACAAATGCAAAAATAGATTTTTCGTATCGGCCTATCAACATATATGTTGTAAAAAGGGAACCAACTATTACGTAATAACTTATGTATTCTAAAATACTTTACATAGGGGATTACCGTAATCAAATGAATTGCTTTATGAATCGGATATAAAAGTATTAATAAGACCAAAAATGTAAAAAAATGTTCGTCAGTTAACCTTACATTATATTTGAAATGAAAAATTTCGAAACTAATAAAAAACGTAATAACCATTGTGACAAAACTAATAAAAGCAATACGTGGTAGCCCAAATCGCGAATGTATATCTATTGAGCGCGAGCAATTCAACATTATGCATACTCCTTTAAACATATAATAGATAACTTGTATTATCTACGTTCGTTTACTCAACGTCAAGCAAATGTTTTCTTAAATGATTATGACAAGCATTGACATCATCAATAAAGTCTTTACCATGCATCTTAGCAACTAAATAATGAGCATCACTAAAATTAGGCTTATGAAACATTTCTGAACTGAATTGTTCAGAAGCTTGATATACAGTGTTATTTTCAATATTATACTGTTCAAATATTTCTTCGATGAGCTTCGTACCATTATCTGTTAAATGTATATAAGTATTACGCTTATCGTTCGTGTCTTTTTCAAGCGTTAAAAGTCCTTGTTGTTCAAGTCGCTTAGCAAAGTTGTAAGCTGTTGAAACATGCATCACACCATATCGTGAGATATCTGAAATTGTAACACGACCAAATGCATAAATTGTCATTAAAATCAGATGTTCGTTCATTGTAATACCTGATTTACGTAGCCAATTTTGCCAATCGCGTTCCGCATTTTTCCATATCACTTTAGATAGCATGGCTGCTTTGTGAGTGAAAAGGATACTTTCAATTTGTTTTTGTTTATCAGTCATACGCACCGCTCCTTTCTCAAACTATAAAAAAACATGATACTCACCGTATCATGTTTTAATACTATTATATCGAATTATTGTTTGATAAACACTACAAATTTACTTTTTAGATGGAAAATTTGTAATTTCTTCGCCACGATTTTGTAAATTTTCTATGTGGGATTGTAATCTTTTTATATTTGGATCGATATCCGATTGGAATTCACCAATCATCGTTTTAACTTCATCCCCGATAGATCCAGCCAATGATTGGCTTTCTGACTTAATGTCGTTAACGTAACTTATAATATCGTTGATACTACGTTTAATATTATCAACTTCTTTTTCTAAATCTGATTTAGGTTTTTCTACTGTAGTACTTTCAATACGTGTAGATTTGTCGCGTTTCATTAGCGCTACACCAAGCCCTGTAGCTACGCCTGCAGCAAGACCTAAAGTAATTTGTAAGGCTCTCATACTTTTCCTCCTCTGAAGCATTTTAATATTTCATACCCATTATAACGAATATTCATGCATAAGTATGTGGATGTACAAACTATTGTTGGATTTTATCAGCAATTTGCTGAGCTATTTTGGTTTTAGCTTCATCATTAAATGCATCTTCGTGAGTTTCCCATTGGTAATCAAAACCATCCATGTCATTTTTATAACGTGGAATCAAGTGAAAGTGAATATGGAAAACAGATTGTGAAGCATATTCACCATTATTTTGAACGATATTTAAACCGTCTGGGTTAAACGCATCTTTAATAGCATTTGCAACGATAGGTAACGCTTCACCAATATGTTTCATCGTTTCAGCATCTGTTTCATAGATATTTGCTGAAGGTTTCTTAGGTATAAGTAATGTGTGTCCTTTTGATAATTGTGATATATCCAAGAAAGCATAAACATGGTCATTTTCATAAACTTTAAAACTTGGAATTTCTCCATCGATGATTTTTGAGAAGATTGTTTCAGCCATTCCTTTTCGCTCCTATCATTTTTTTAATCATTATAGCATTAGTTCATCATTCTGTAACGTTTCAAGAGCGTTTATAAATAGCAATATTGCGTTATTTTATGTACAATAAATTTCACGGAGGTGCAGGATAATGACTGTACAAGTTACAAATTTAACAGGTGGTTATGGAAGAACACCGATAATTAAAAATATCAACTTTTCACTCAAACCTGGAGAAATTGTTGGCTTAATAGGTCTCAATGGGGCTGGTAAAAGTACAACAATCAAACATCTTTTGGGATTACTTACACCTATGGAAGGGGAAATGTCGATTTCAAACATAAATATTAAGGATGATATAGAAGCATATCGACGCCGTTTATCCTATATACCAGAGTCACCTATCATTTACGATACCCTCACGTTAAAAGAGCATATCGAAATGACAGCGATGGCATATGATATTGATGTGCAAACTGCAATGACACGTGCCAAGCCATTATTAAAATCATTTCGTTTAGAAGATCAACTGAATATTTTTCCAAGCCATTTCTCTAAAGGAATGAAACAAAAAGTGATGATCATATGCGCATTTATCGTTGATCCAGATTTATACATTATTGATGAACCATTTTTAGGACTTGATCCAATCGGTATTCAGTCAATGTTAGATTTGATGGAATCGAAAAAACACGAAGGACGTACAGTCCTTATGAGCACACATATTTTAGCAACAGCGGAAAGATACTGTGATCGATTTATCATTTTAGATCAAGGAGAAATTGTAGCGATGGGAGATTTGGATGCGTTGCGTCAACAAGCGCAAATGCCTAATAGTACACTTGATGACATATATATTAAAGTGACACATCAAGGAGCTTCTCTATGAATAATGTGAAAGCTTTATATCAAGTTAGGCGACTAAAAGATTTTGAAGAAAAACGCCACTATAACAAGTTCATTTTTAATGGTCACTTTTCAGTATTTCTTGTCATTTTATTAGGTGCTTTTATTTTAGGATATGGTGAATGGTTACGTGCTATCCCAAAAGGCATCAATTATTTGCTTATCATGTCAGTACTTTTATGTTTGACTTCGCTTTTTCCATTAAAAACGCGACTACAAGAAGCTGATCAACTTTTCTTACTGCCATTTGAAAATAGCATGAAACAATACGTTAAACGCTGTATTACGGCCAGTTATATCTCTCGGATACCCTTACAAGTAATCGTACTTATCGTTTTTTATCCTTTATTTCATACGTTATATCCGAATGACACTGTACATTTTTATATCCTTGTCCTCTTGGCGCTTATTTTACCCTATTTAGGTCTAATATTGAGATGGCAATGGTATTTGTACGGATTAGAAAATTGGTCTATTAATGTGTTATTAATGATATTGAATTTATCTGGATATTATGTTTGGCTAGATGGTAAGTCTTATATGGGGTTTGCAAGTGTTGTTTTTATGCTTGGTCTTATATATATGTTAAGAAATATGAATGCCAAAAAGCACTTTCCATGGCATTTTATGGTAAATCAAGCACATCAACATCAAGCGAACTATTATAAATTTGTGAATATGTTTACCGATGTTAAAGGCTTCACAGCACCTTCTGCTAGAAGAAAATACTTGGACATTTTCTTACGTCAACCAAGAGAAATGAATAGTAATACGATGTACTACTATTTATTTAAACGTCATTTTCTTCGGGGGAAAGATGCATTTCATTTAACACTTCGTTTAAGTGTCATCATTTTAGCTTTAATGATTTGGTTACATCAACCAATTATTAGTCTTATTATCGGAAGTTTGGGCATGTATATCATTATTCTACAAATGTCGCAATTTTATACACAAGAAGCTTATGGCTTATGGCCTCAAGTATGGCCTGTTTCTGACTTGAAAGTCATCCAAGGCTATCAAAAGTTTTTATATCGTACAGTCATAGTTGTAGGGATATTGCTGAGCTTAATGTATATTATTTTTAATATACAATATGCGTACTTTGTAATGTTCTTTTTTGTAGTAGGCATTTTAACAGTGAGAGCGACGGTTAAAAAATTAAAATATCAAGAAACATTATTACGTGATTAAAAAAGAGGAAACGCGGTGTCTTAGCACCATGTTTCCTCTTAATTATTTTATGCATTATCTTCTTGTTTAGAAATGTCTTCTTCAGAAATAGGGTAGAAGTAACGTTCTAAATAAGAACTATGTGCACCGGTTACACCAGATAATGAACGTACCGCATCTTTAGAAAAGTTTTCTCTAAATACAGATGACTTTTTGAAATCTTCGTATGCAGTTCTTGATTCAAAACCAAACATAACTTTATATACATTTTCTTTTAATGGTTTTAATAATCTAAAACTTTTGTATCCTTCAAAATCCGATAATGTCGGATAATAGGCATCTAATTTCTTTTCTAATTGATATTTATGGTCTTCCGAAGTAGGGATAGAGATAACAGCTTGGAAATCATTTTCAGAAATGTCCCCAACACGAGATAATGAACGAAAAGCATTAGGTTGTTGGAAAACACTTTCTTTTTCAGTTTCATCAATTAATACGGAACGATCATCTGATGAAAAAATGAGTAAGTTTCTATCTTTATTATTGAGTTGAATCTGGTGTATATAACCATACGTACCATAAGTGATATATAATTTCATGGTGTTTCCCTCCTTAATATTGAACTTATTATACTTTTTTTTACGGTAAAAGACCACAATTTATAATACCCATTTGAATACTTTATAAAAGTGCAATTTTAGATTTTAAAATTTTATGACATTTGAGTACCTTGTAAGCGTTATATACGTTAAATATGCTATAGTTGATAGGAATGAAGTTTTTAAGGAGGTTCTCATGGTTACACCGTTTAATGATACGATTTTAAAAGCGATAAAAGGGGAACAAATCAAACATACTCCTGTCTGGTTTATGCGACAAGCAGGGCGTTCACAACCTGAGTATCGTAAATTAAAAGAAAAATATTCGTTATTTGAAATTACACACCGACCTGAACTGTGTGCTTATGTCACTGCTTTACCAGTAGAGCAATATGACACAGATGCAGCAGTTTTATATAAAGATATTATGACGCCTTTAAAGGCAATTGGCGTTGATGTAGATATTAAATCTGGCATAGGACCTGTTATTTCAAATCCTATACGTCAAATGTCTGACGTTGAACAGCTAGGGCAAATTGACCCTAAACGTGATGTGCCTTTCGTACTCGAGACGATTCAATTGTTAACGTCTGAAAAATTGAATGTACCACTCATCGGCTTCACTGGGGCACCATTTACATTAGCGAGTTACATGATTGAAGGTGGACCATCCAAAAACTATAACAAGACGAAAGCGTTAATGTATAGCGACGAAGCGACTTGGTTTAAATTAATGGATACACTGAGTGAGATGTCAATCACTTATGTAGGGGCACAAGTTGAAGCAGGCGCTCAATTAATTCAAGTTTTTGATTCATGGGTAGGTGCTTTGAATCAATCAGATTATGATTATTATATCAAGCCATGTATGGAAAAATTGGTTCGAGGTATTAAGTCTTTTAATGTGCCTGTGATTTTATTTGGTGTTGGTGCGAGTCATTTAATTTCATCTTGGCATCAACTTCCAATAGATGTTTTGGGTCTTGATTGGAGAACATCCATTAAACAAGCTGAATCATTAGGTGTGACTAAAACGGTGCAAGGTAATCTCGATCCTAGTATTTTACTCGCACCTTGGCCAGTCATTGAAGAAAGATTAAAACCAATATTAGATCAAGGAATAGCGCATGGTTCTCATATTTTTAATTTGGGACATGGCGTTTTCCCAGAAGTAAAACCAGAAATTTTACAACGGGTATCAAAATTTGTACATGATTATACAGGGGAAATATTAAAATAGACTTGAAAAAGGACGGATTTGGATGAAAAAAGAAGTCGGTTTATTAGTAATGGCGTATGGGACTCCGTATCAGAAAAGTGATATAGAACCATATTATACGGATATCCGACGTGGACGTAAACCTAGCGAGGAAGAATTAAATGATTTAATATCCCGCTATGAGGCAATTGGGGGGTTATCACCACTTGCGAAGATTACTGAGCGTCAAGCGCATGCAATTTGTGAAGCATTAAATGATATGCAGTCTGAAGTTACGTATAAATTATATATAGGGTTAAAACATATACATCCTTTTATTGAAGATGCTATTTCAAACATGCATCGTGATGGTATTACAGAAGCGGTTACAGTCGTATTAGCGCCACATTTTTCAAATTTCTCTATCGGTTCATATGATAAACGTGCTGATAAAAAAGCAGCTGAATATGGTATTCAACTTCGCCACGTGCAACACTATTATCATCAACCTAAATTTATTGAGTACTGGACGATGAGAGTTAACGAAATTTTAGCGAATATACCTCAAGAAGAGCATGATCAAACAATGCTTATTGTATCTGCACACAGTTTGCCTGAGAAGATGATTAAAGAAAGTAATGATCCTTATCCAAAAGAACTTGAAAATACGGCTATCGCTTTAAAAGAACAATCTGCTATTCAAAATATTGCGATAGGGTGGCAATCTGAAGGCAATACGGGGACGCCTTGGTTAGGACCAGATGTTCAAGATTTAACACGAGACCTTTATCAAGAACACCAATACAAACATTTTATTTATACACCTGTAGGTTTTGTAGCCGAACACCTTGAAGTACTTTACGACAATGATTATGAATGTAAAGTGGTGTGTGATGAGGTGGGAGCTATGTATCACAGACCGCCTATGCCAGATACGCATCCACTCTTTATAGGTGCTATCGTAGACGAAATCTCTAATTTGAGTTAAAGGTGTGAGGTCAATGACAAAAGTTGCAATTATAGGGGCTGGTATCACCGGTCTATCAAGTGCTTTCTTTATAAAAAAACACTTTCCAAATGTGGACATTACAATATATGAAGCTTCAGATGTTCCAGGTGGTAAAATTAAAACAGTATCTCGTGACGGTTATACCATCGAATTGGGCCCCGAATCTTATTTAGGGCGTAAATCGATTATGACGGAAGTAGCTAAAGAAGTGGGGATACCTGAAGAAGATATCATCACAAATCAAACGGGTCAGTCATACATATTTGCCCGTAATCAATTATATCCGATTCCAGGTGGCTCAATTTTAGGTATCCCTACCGATATCAAACCTTTTGTGACGACAAAATTAATTTCGTTTAAAGGTAAACTACGCGCATTAAAAGATTTAACACGTAAACCCATCTCGATGAATGAAGATATATCTGTAGGGGCATTTTTTAGATATCGACTAGGAGATGAGATTTTAGAAAATCTTATCGAACCGTTATTGAGTGGTATATATGGTACAGATATTGATCAATTAAGTTTGATGAGCACATTTCCTAATTTTAAAACCTTAGAGGACACACACGGAAGTATCATGAAAGGAATGCAAAAGGTACGTTTGCATCGAGAAAAGCAAGATCAACATAATACTGAAGGACCTCAAGGCCAGTTTAAACAGTTCCGCCATGGATTGTATGATTTAATCATCCAACTTGAACGATGGCTTAAACAACATCATGTAGCATTTGAGTATAATACGCCAATAGAAAACCTTGTACGTCAACAAAAAGGATACAATGTTGTAACAGCGCATGAGACCTCCACATTTTTTGATGGGGTAATTGTTACGACACCGCATCACGTTTTTCATAAATGGTTTGAAGCTGATCCAGCTTTTGATTATTTTAAACACTTAGAAGCCTCATCAGTCGCAACTATTGTATTTGCTTTTGATGAAAAAAATATTAAAAATACGCATAATGGCACAGGTTTTGTGATTGCTAGAACAAGCAATACCTCCATTACAGCTTGCACATGGACGACAAAAAAATGGCCACACACGACACCTGATGGCAAGGTACTTATTCGTGCCTATATTGGTAAGCCGGGTGATGATATAGTTAAAACACATAGTAATGAAGAACTTGTTGCTATTGCCAAAAAAGATCTGTCTCAAATGATGACATTTTATGATGAACCTGACTTTACAATTGTCAATAAAATGATTGATGCGAGTCCTCAATATCATGTTGGCCACATTCATAATATTAAACGTATTCAAGAACACATTTATAAAGAATATCCACATCTTCAAATTACTGGCGCGCCATTTGAAGCGGTGGGATTACCAGACTGTATCCAACAAGCACAAGATGCAGTTCAGAGGTTGATTCCTAGAATTCAAACATAAAAATAATGATATCAGCAGGACTTGGCCTTAATGCTAATGTTTTGCTGATTTTTGATTTGTAAAATAAAAGGGGATGATTTAATTGACTCAAGTGTATATTGCACACGGTTATCATGCAGATCCTTATCAACATTGGTTTCCATGGTTAAAAAATGCTTTAGAAATTGAGGGACATGATGTAAAGGTGATTAAATTTCCAAATCCAGATACACCTCGCGTTGAAGAATGGATCCGTGCTATGAATGAACAAGTGCAACATTTAAACCACGATACCTTATTTGTTGCACATAGTTTAGGTGTCATCACAACGTTGAAATTTTTAAATGACGCAGACATTTCTTCAATAGGTGGTGTTGCACTCGTTTCTGGTTTTAAAGATCGTCTACCGCATATGCCAGAATTAGATGCGTTTGTCGACCAACATATAGATTATGATGCTTTAAAAATAAAATTGAATCATCGTTTTTGTATTGCAGCTAAAAATGATACTATTGTGCCTTTTTCTTATACAGCAAAACTCAGTGACGTATTAGGTGCAAAGTTGTACGTGCAAGAAGAAGGAGGACATTTTTGTCAGGAAGATGGTTTTGAGTCGTTTAATTTCCTTAAACAAAAAATTATTCAAAAATTAGATTGAGTGTGCTATTTATTAGATGATAAATAAAGAAAATGTTAATACTTTGAAACTAATTGTAAGCTTTTTACCTTATGAGTTCTAAATTACACATTTTCTTTGTGGAAAAGCGTTGACCTTTTAATAATCTGACTATATACTAAGAAAGTCCTTAAGGGATTTAGCGCTGTGGCTCCTTGGTCAAGCGGTTAAGACACCGCCCTTTCACGGCGGTAACACGGGTTCGAGTCCCGTAGGAGTCACCATTTAATTTTATTTACAATTTTAAAATTAATTTAAAAAAGTGTTGACATTCCTTACAATAATTGCTATGATGTAAAGGTAGCTGATTTTAAATAACATTATCGCGGGATGGAGCAGTTCGGTAGCTCGTCGGGCTCATAACCCGAAGGTCGGTGGTTCAAATCCGCCTCCCGCAATTACTTTAGGTCCCGTAGTGGAGCGGTTTAACACGCCTGCCTGTCACGCAGGAGATCGCGGGTTCGATTCCCGTCGGGACCGCCATTTTAATATGGTTCAGTAGCTCAGTCGGTAGAGCAAAGGACTGAAAATCCTTGTGTCGGCGGTTCGATTCCGTCCTGAACCACTTTCAATCACGGCGGCTGTGGCGAAGTGGTTAACGCATCGGATTGTGGTTCCGACATTCGTGGGTTCGATTCCCATCAGCCGCCCATATCGCTAAATGCGGGTGTAGTTTAATGGCAAAACCTCAGCCTTCCAAGCTGATGTTGTGGGTTCGATTCCCATCACCCGCTCCATTTTTATTGTTCCACAGTAGCTCAGTGGTAGAGCTATCGGCTGTTAACCGATCGGTCGTAGGTTCGAGTCCTACCTGTGGAGCCATGGCCCCTTGGTCAAGCGGTTAAGACACCGCCCTTTCACGGCGGTAACACGGGTTCGAGTCCCGTAGGGGTCATATAATCAGAAGTGAAACATCGCTTCTGATTTTTTTGTTTATATCTTTGGAGAGTTGTCCGAGTTGGCCGAAGGAGCACGCCTGGAAAGTGTGTAGGCGCCACAAGCGTCTCGAGGGTTCGAATCCCTCACTCTCCGTACTAAAACCTTGATATGACAAGATTTGAGAGTAGCAAGTGTCAAATATGTGTCAAGAGAATAATTCTCTGACACGTTGACCTTGCTCTTTTTTATGTTCATCGAGTAAATGTGAATAAGTGTCAAGTGTGATTGATATGTTGTAATGTCCTAACCGTTTACTGATATATTCGATTGGTATGCCTTTTGAAAGTAAGTAAGATGTATGTGTATGTCGCAGGGCATAGGGTGTGATTGAGTTGTCATCTAAACCAATATGTTCTTTAGCATGGTTAAATGCTTTAGCTACTGCGTTATGACTGATTTTGAATAGTTTACCATCAAAAGAGCGTGGCAACTTCGACAGTTTACTTTTGATATGTTTAACATCCTTTGTAGTAACTTCCACAAATCTATCAGCATTAGCAGTTTTAGTACCTCTTAAATGTATAATACCTTCTTTTTCATTCAAGTCTAATTCAATCATATTTATAACATCGCTGAATCTAGCACCTGTTATAGCTAAAATATATAGGAATACATAACTCATTTCATCACGTGTTTTAAAATATTCAATCATGTCTAAATATTGTTTAATAGTCATAAATTTAGTAGATTCCTTTTTTGCTTCTTTCGTCCCTTTAACATCCACATTGTAGGTAGGGTCTTTCTTTAAATAACCATCGTATACGGCATCTTTAATACAGCGAGACAAACAACCATGTACTTTGCGTACTGTTTCATCCGCACGATCATTACCGTATTCATTTAAAAACTTTTGGTATTCAGAACGCGTAATATTCTTGACTAACATGTCATCGCCGAAATAATCGTTAAACAAATTGATTGCTCTTTCATACCAGTAAAACTGGCGTTTGGATAAGTTGCGCTTATTTTTTATTTCTATCCAATCCCAGTAATATTTAGAGAATAATTTGTTATCCTCTAAGTTGAAACCATTCTCTAATTCATTGATTAATTGTTGCGCAGCATTCGTTGCCTCTGCTTTAGTTTTAAATCCTGATTTTCGTTTTTTCCCCGACTTAAAAGAGGGGTGCTTTACATCATATTGCCATGATGTAGATGTTTTATTTTTGCGTTTTGTCACTGTAAATGACGCCATTTTACTCACTCCATTTCAAAAAAAGGAAAAAAATAATAAGGGTACGTGGGGGTACCCTTTAATTTTATTCTTCATTTACAAAATTACCGGTTTCTATGTTGTATAAATCCCCGCCGCTATTAGGGTCAAAATTCATATTATGTTCAACCATTTGCTTTTTTAATTCGATGACTTGTTGATTATTATGCTCAACTATTCTTGGATCTACTGGATCGTCTTCAGTTTGCGTTTTATTGCTAGAATCCTTTTGACCATTGTTAGACTCTTTAGTATTTGGATTTACTACATGATCAATGTGTTGTTGTTCATTGGAAGTTTGAATTCTCGCGTCATTTATTGATGAATTGCTAGCTACTTCATCATTACCATTTAAATCAATTTTATTTGAATTGTCTTCGCTACCTTTAGATTTAGCGCTTTTTTTACTATCAGATAAGTCAAAAGTGACTTTTTTAGAACTGAATAGACTTGATGAAATTTCGAGTTTTTTATCTTTTGCATTAGCTACCGCATCAGAAACATCGAAAACTACTTTACCTTCTGCTGTACTATCAGGGTTGACTTGCTCTAAAAAGAATGAATTTTTGATACTTCCAGTTTCTGCTTGGTTTGCAGCTAGTGAACCAGCACTATCAGCATCAAAAGTTTTATCATCAGATTTTAATTTAAACATATTGCTATCTATTGTTAATGACTCTTTCCCTTTGTTTTTAATTGATACATCAACTACAACATATGAATTTTTTGGGTATGATGGTGCAACTGATGGGCCAACTTGGTTAGCTGTTTCAACAGAGTTAACTTGAACTTCTAAATCTCCATTTTTGGCAGTTTCGCCCATTTTGTATGTTTTATTATTATCTTGACCTAAATTCTTAACACCACCAGTGAATAATGCTGTACAAGCGCTAAAAATAACAATCATAATAACAAAAGCTATAAGACAACCGCCACACCCCCACAACCAACGCTTTTTAGTTTTGGATTTACGCTGTTCATCTTGTTGACGCTGAAACGCTTGGAATTGTTCCCACTGCTTTTTCTGTTGTTCGTCATGAAAATTTTCTCCCATTTTAAAACTCTCCTTTATTCAATTTTTTTATATTCAAAAACTCTTAAAGGCTCAAATTCAATTAAATAATTACCAAAAAGAGTATTTAAACCATACTTCTTTTTATAATGCTCAATACAATCTAGTACGTGACCTTCTGAAATCTCAAAAAAATTAGCAAGCTCATACAGATTGTGTACACCTTGCTTAAACGCTTGGACTATACCCGATAGAGGCATAGATGTTTCGTATGAGTAGCGTCTTGCGTAATTTTCGAATTTTCTATTATTGAACTGTGATTGATCTAAGATGTTACCATATGAAAGTTTGTGGTGTGCTATTTCTTCATGTAAGATTTCGTGCTTTCTGCTTTCAGGTAAATCTTTATCAATTAATATAACGAAATCAGCACAAACACCATCATATCCCTTTGGTAGTTTTACATTATCTTTAATTTTAATATGTTGATTCTCTATTAGTAGTTGTTCGTACTTAGACAAATATATCTTCCCCTTTATTTATCTTCGTTTTTAAACCTTTCGACTAGAGACATGATGTAGTCGATATCTTCTTGTTTTAGTTCACCCTCTAGGTGAGCAGCTAAAGTTTGAGGTTTTTGTAAATCCAATTCTTCTCGACCACTTAATTCATCTAAACTTACACCAAAAAAATGAGCTAATGCTGATGCGTGGGTAACAGATGGTGATGTTTGATCTTTTTCCCATCTATCAATAGAGGCCTTTGAAAACTTAACATCGTATTTTTTATTCAACTGATTTGCCAATTCTACTAACGTTAAATTTCTTTTTCTACGCAAAGCTATAAGATTTTGACTGAATTTAGACATTTTATAATCTCCTTGTTTGTAATTTACAAACTTATTATATAAGTTTGTTCTCACTTTTGCAACTATTTTTACAAACTTTTTTCTCAAAAGTGAAATTTATTTGTTGACATCTCATAAATGGGAATGTAGAATCAATAGTGTAATCTCATAAATGAGAAATGAGAGGTGAGAAAATTGAATAATAGAAGATACAAAAAATTGAGATTGCTTCTGGAAGATAGAAATATTAAACATCAACAAGTAGCAAAAGATATCGGAATGGCACCAGCTCGTTTTAGTCAAAAAATAAACAGAAATAAAAGTGACTTTACTTTAGCTGAAGCTAGCAGAGTGTGTGATGTGCTTGATATTTCATTAGATGAATATTTTTATGTTCAAGATTTCTCGAAAATGAGAAAAGAAGCTATAAAAACTTAAGGAGGACAAACGATGCAACTATTACAGGAAGTCAAAATCGAAAACAACAAGGAATTAGGAGCAGTTGTTTCTAGCCGAGTTGTAGCAAATGAATTAGGTAGAAGACATGACAATGTTAAGAGAGATTTAGAACAAATTTTAATGTCCTCAAAAGTGAGTACATTAATTATCGATAGTAATTACAAAGATTCAAGAGGTAGAAATCAAAAAGAATACCTACTCACAAAAGATGGTTTCACTCTATACATGTTCAACATTCAAGGTCACAACGAATTCAAAATGGCGTACATCAACAAATTTAACGAAATGGAACAACAAATTAAACAGCCTACCGCAAGTTACATGATCGACGACCCAGTCAAACGCGCTGAACTTTGGATTGAAGAACAAAAAGAAAAACAGGCATTACAACTAGAAAACAACATGCAAAAACAAAAGATTGCCGAATACGAACCGAAAGCATCTTATTTAGACACTATTTTAAATAACAAGAGTTTAGTTACAGTCGGACAAATTGCAAAAGATTATGGTATGTCAGCTCAAGCGCTAAACAAGTTATTACACGATTTAAAGGTTCAGTATAAACAATCAGGACAATGGTTACTTTATTCAAATCTACACGACAAAGGTTACACACATTCTTCTACAACGGAGATTGAACATAAAGACGGTAGCACATCGGTTCGCATGAATACTAAGTGGACGCAAAAAGGTAGATTATTCATTTACGACTTACTTAAAGATAACGACATTCTACCCACAATCGAACAACCAAATTAAGGAGGACAAACAATGTTTAAAAAGAAAAAGAAACAACCCTATAAATGTTACGTAGAAACAAACTTATCAGAACTCAAATTATTATTTAACGAACTAAAAAGCTTGGTAGCAAGAGCTGAGAATAAACAGATTGAATTAAAAAGAAAAGTAAGTGAATACGAAAGTTTAGTTAGACAAACAGAAAACACTATCAAAGAAATTAACAAATTCAAGCTCAAAGCGAAAATAAAAAAAGGTGACGAATAGACGCCACCTAGAAAGATTAGGAAAGTTTCATTTCAGTTTTACATTTAGGGCACTTGGCTTTCGATTTTTTAAGATCAACAGTGTACTTCCTTCCACAGTTTACACAATGAACTTCAATATATCGAGCAGCCTTTCCTAGAGCTTTCTCTAATTCTTTCATACCTTTGATTTTTGCCAAAAGCTTCACCTCTTTTCATAAGGAGATAAAAACATTATACATGAAAGGTTTACTTATATGACTACATTACTAATCGCATTAAATATTATCGCGTTCATCACATGTGTGACGCTGCAATACAAAAATAGATATTAAAGGAGTGATATTCATGGAATTTATAGGTTTTGCAGACGCAAAGGAGTTTATCAAAGTTTCGGGTATCTCTCGTAACGATTTAGAAAAACACGTTTATAGCAATCGTGAATTTCAACAAACGTGTATGTATCGTTTTGGAAAAGGAAACAAGCGTTACATCGAGATTAAACCCGCATTGAAATTCATTAAAGAGAACATATTGAGGAGGGAGACGGACTTATGGTGAATAAAATAGCTGCTTTAATTGTAGCTTTGATGACTACATTCGTAATCACAACGATATTCGCATTCAATGCATATTTCACAACTACATTGTTTGTAGCGATAACAACTGTAGTAACAACTTACTACGCTGCGAAGTATGTGATTCAAACATTAAAAAAGACTGAATGCTAGCTGCAACTAGCAAACAGTCGGGGTCGGAGAATTAACATTAGATTCCGACCTCATTATATCAAAAATGGAGGTAAACGCAAATGTTAAAAGAAAAACGAATGACTATCGAACAGATGTTAAGAATTCAACGTGAACTCGATAGATGTCGAGCCTATTCCGACAACGTATGCACAGTAGAAGGAATAAATTATGACAGTGGTACTAGAGGAATCGCATTTAATCACGTTGGTTTTAGATACCCAAATAAAATTAAATCAATTTACATTTATGACTGGGAATCACCAGAGGTTATAGAGGAGAAAGTAAACAAGATCAAAGATGTCATCGCAGGGGAGGCACTTATCAAATGAAAACAATAGTGACCTATTTCTATAAACATAAAGATTTAGATTTATATATCACTAACCGGCCAACCGACGCTAACCCAACTATTAAATATTCAACAGACAAGCGTGATGCACGTAAATTTGATGGGACAGAAGATGTGTTAATAGACACTAGCGCACATGAAATCTATAAGCACACGCACACTGAAACTGACGAAATTGAAAGGGTGGAATTATGAATAAATCTGAATCAGTTGTTGAAATCAATAAGGCGATGGTCGCTTTCCGCAAAGAAGTTAAGCAACCACTCAAAGATAAAAACAATCCTTTCTTCAAATCAAAATATGTACCTCTTGAGAATGTTGTAGAGGCTATTGACGAGGCTGCAACACCTCATGGATTGTCATATACCCAATGGGCACTAAACGACGATGAGGGACGTGTAGGAGTCGCTACAATGCTCATGCATGAAAGTGGTGAATATATCGAATATGACCCCGTGTTCATGAATGCAGAAAAGAATACGCCACAAGGTGCAGGGTCATTGATTAGTTACCTCAAACGTTACTCATTATCAGCAATCTTTGGGATTACAAGTGATCAAGACGATGACGGTAATGCAGCAAGTGGAAAGAATAACAACCCTAAGCAACAGAATAGAACCCAATGGGCTAGTAGTGAAACGATAGGAACTTTAAAAAAAGAAGTTATAGCATTTACAAACTTGATTAAAGGTACCGATAAAGAAGCACCACAAAATGTAGTAGAACAAAAATTCAATATAAACAACTATAAGTTAACAGAAAAACAAGCAGCAGAAGCTCTTAATAAAATACGAAACAATGCAAAAAATATTACTGGAGGAAATAATAATGCTTAACAGAGTTGTATTAGTAGGACGATTAACAAAAGACCCTGAATTCAGAACGACGCCATCAGGCGTAGATGTATCAACATTCACACTTGCGGTAAATCGCAATTTCAAAAGTAAAGATGGAGAACAACAAGCTGATTTTATTAATTGCGTTGTATTCCGCAAGCAAGCTGAAAACGTCAAAAACTTTTTAAGTAAAGGTAGCTTAGCAGGCGTTGATGGACGGATGCAATCACGCAGTTACGAAAATAAAGAAGGTCAACGAGTATATGTCACGGAAGTTGTGTGCGACAGTGTGCAATTTTTAGAACCTAAAAATAATGGTCAATCAAACAATCAACCTAAACAACAGCGAGGACAAGCGCAGGATAATCCTTTTGATAACGGTGATGACGAGTTCTCAGATTTGCCTTTCTAGGACGTGATTAGATGCCTTTAATTACTAGTTACATCACTCAAGATGACGGCACGACAACTGTTGTCATCTCGGGTGTTGAATTGGGCGATAAAGAAACGCTACTACTCGATAACGGATTCGATGTAGAAGTTGATGTCAACGTCTTAGATCCGTTCCAAATTACCGACAAACAACGTCGTAAGATATTTGCCTTAGTCAAAGATATAGAAGAGCATACGGGGCAACCTATGGATTATATGAGGCATATGTTCATTGAATGTGCGAGAACATATCACGGATATGACAATCCTATATCACTTAGTAATTGCACTCGAACACAAGCTTCACAAATCATCGACATCACATTGGATTGGGTGTTTGAGAACGGAATACCCCTCAGTTATAAGACAAGTGAATTGTTAAAAGGAGATAAATCAAAACTCTACTGGTCAACGGTCAATAGAAACTGCGTCATCTGTGGTAAACCTCATTCGGATTTAGCGCATAGATATGCGGTAGGACGTGGGCGTGATAGAACCAAGATAAATCATTACGGCAACCAAGTATTAGCGTTATGTCGTGAGCATCACACAGAGCAGCACAACATAGGTATGGATAGCTTTAACGATAAATATCACCTACACGACAGCTGGGTTGATGTCGACGATAGATTAAACAAAATGTTGAAAGGAGGAAAAGTAGATGACTGATCAACCAAGTTACTACTCAATTATTCCTGCAAGCGTAAGGTACGACAAAGATTTAAAACCTATGGAAATCATAATGTATGGTGAAATAACCGCACTGGCAAACAAATACGGCTATGCCTACGCTAGCAATAGTTACTTTGCAGAGTTGTATCAAGTCCATAAAAAAACAGTTTCGAACTGGATTAATCACTTAAAAGAAAAAGGCTACATTCGTACTGTTGTTACAAGAAACGAAGATATGTCTGTAAAAGACAGAAAAATTTATATTATACCCCCCTATGAACAAAAAGATGGAGAGGGGTATCAACAAAAAGATTCCTACCCTATCCACAAAAAGACGGAAGAGAATAATACAAGGTTTAATAATACAAGTATTAATAGAGACAGAGACGAGACATCTAAATTATTTCAATTAATTAGTAAAGAATTAGAAATGATACAAAGTCCTTTAAAAGTACAAAAATTAGAACAATGCATTGAGTCTTTTACAACAAATAAATCAGAGGTAGTAGAAGTTGCTGTTGATTACTGTAAACAGAACAAAAAAGGTATCAACTACCTTATTAAGGTTTTGGAAAATTGGAGAAAGGAGAACATTAGCTCAAAAGAAGAAGCAGAAAAGAAAGTTAAAACCAAAAGGCAATCATCGAAATCTGCATTAGATGAAATAGCAGAGGAGTTAGGAGTTGGCTTCTGATGATGAGTAAACAAGAAGCGTTAACTATTTTAAGGCTAATTGATAATGCTTATACCATGAACTTCACAAAAGAAGCAGTGGAAACGTGGATAGATATCATTTCTGAAAAAGGGGATTATGAACCCACATTACGTAAGACTAAAAACTACATTGCTAACAATGGATATAAGCCAAAAGTGGCTGACATTCTTGCGTATAAACCTAAAGAGTTTAATTATACGCAAGTGCCAGAGGAACAAACAAAAGAATATTTGCTTAAAAACGACCCTGAATATCTAAAAGGTTTGGAAGAAGCGCGGCAGCGTTGGCAACGCATGAGGGAGGAGTTAGGATTTGACAAGGATTGATAGATACACAACTGAAAAAAGTCTTATATCTAACCTTATGCGTAACCCTCAATTGATAAGTAAGCTGAAACTCAAACCTGAAATGTTCGAAAGTGAAGATGCAAAAAAGTTTATCGAGTATGTACTAGACAAGGGTAAGGTCGATTTAAACGACATTTACTATAAGTGTCGTAACGATAAAGATTTTATCTCAACAAAAACATTGTCAGAAATTTATAACTTTGATGTTGCTGAAGTATCTTACTTTATGGATGATCAACTGAATCTATTGAATGACTACATTGTCAATCAGTCTGTTAATAAGATTAACGATTATCTGCAAGAACCTGACGGACAAAATTTAAAGATATTAACAGATGAGATTAAAGCACTTCAGGAATTGAGTATTGAAAAAGTTAATCCCACTGATACGTTCCTTGAAGAAATCATGACGAATGTATTAAGCGATAAACCTAGAGAATTTATTAAGACGAAGTACAACAGTATTGATAATAAAATACTGGGTTTTGAAAAGTCGCAACTCAACATATTAGCTGGACGACCTTCAACAGGTAAAACAGCATTCGCTTTAAACATCATGTGGCGTATTGCACAACAAGGTTATCCGACATCGTTCTTTAGTTTAGAAACCGGAGGAACGAATATAGGAGAGCGTTTAATATCGATGATTACCAACATTCCGCTCACTAAGATCAAGCAATCGGAAGGGCTATCTTTAGACGAAACAAATCAAATCATGGACGCCATCAATCAAATTAAACAGTTACCGCACTTATCTATACATGACGGTGCTGTCATTACTCCTAGAGACATTCGAGAACAGGCAATGGAAGAAAGTGACAAACCACACGTGATATTCATTGACTACTTAACACTAATGAAGTCTGACGTACCGATGAAAGAACGCAGACTAGAAGTTGAGAAGATAAGTCGAGACCTTAAAATCATCGCGAAAGAAACAGGTTGCATCATTATCGCACTTGCTCAATTAAGTCGTGGGGTTGAATCTCGACAAGACAAACGCCCTATGATGAGCGATTTAAGAGAAACTGGCGGGATTGAACAAGATGCGCATTTCATATTCATGTTATATCGAGATGACTACTACGATAAGGATCTAGTAGATAACGAAACTGGTAAATCAGATATCGAAGTTAACGTTGTTAAAAATAAAGATGGTGAGACGGGTGTGGTTCAAATGGAATTTTATAAAAAAAGTCAGAGGTTCTACTAATGACTATCGGAGAGATGCAAGACTTTTTAGGAGACCTCTACAGAGACACATATAAAGGCGATACGCTCATCCAAATCAATTTGATACAAATGGGTTGGGCAATAGAAAGATTGCTTGATAGAGGGCAAATTACGCCATTTGACGACTATGACAAAGTGAGTCACTTCATCTTTGATGAAATTGACTTTACGCAAAGGAGTAGACATGACAGAGGCTGAAATACAGAAACAAATAATTGAATCTTTGAATAATTCTGAATGTCAGGTGTGGCGTGCTAATGCTGGAATGGTTCGAGTAGGTAAAAGGACATTAAAACTTTTACCAAAAGGCTTTCCTGACATATTCGGAGTGAGACTAAAAGATGGCAAGTTTATAGCAATTGAGATTAAAAAGCCGACTGGAAAATTATCAAGTGAACAAATTGAATTTCAACAGTGGGCATTAAAACACAAGATTATATACGGCGTCGCATATTCAGTAGAAGACGCACTAAAAATTATAGAGGGGGATTAACATGCGTACAGTAATAGCATTAAAACGTAATGGAGAAAGACCAACGCAATCGGAAGTTGATAATTGGGACCAAATCAAGACGGAAAGAGCGTATCAGGAATACAGAAGTAAACGTAAAGAGAAACCATGGTTAAAGACAGTGAGACAATCTGTGCCAGCAAGTCCCTATTATCGCGAGTTGTGTCGGTATGTAGGTGTACCTTGCAAAGAGCCTGGAGATTTTGAAGAGGTTAAACCTGAAAAAGAAGTAGAACTCATCGAATTTCCTGAAATTAAAAACGACAAATCAAAAGTGTGGACTTATAACGGACAAGAATTCACTACAAATCAGTTAGCTAAGAAGGTTGGTGTCGATAGAAAAGTAATTACTCAACGTATCCGTAAGGGTTGGACCATAAGACACATATTAAAACACGGTGGTGTTATCTCATGAAAATAAGAGAATTAAACATTGATGATCGTGTTGCATTTTATGTGGATGGTGAACTTTATGAAGGCAAAGTGACTGAACCTTATTACAACTTCAAAGGTAAAGAAAATGCCGAAATCGAACTAGAAAATGGATTTTATTATTATCTAACAGATGACGACGATTGGGAGGCTATTTATGACTAATAAAGATGTGGTTAATCAACCACCACATTACACATACGGCGACATTGAAGTGATTGATTACATTGAGCAGGTCACTAAAGATTACCCTGCAGAAATGGCGTTTGCGATTGGTAATGCTATTAAGTACATCAGTAGAGCGCAACATAAGAACGGTAAAGAAGATTTGGCGAAAGCTCGTTGGTATCTACAAAGAGCGTTTGATAATTGGAGTGATAAGCGATGAAACAAGTCTATTTAGGCGGTGGCATGTTAGATCTAGGTGACCAAATGAGACGTGAATATGAAAAAGCAGAATTAACTAAATTAGGTTACAAAGTTTATGCGCCACAAGATGATAAAGATATTAACGATAAAGACAATGCAAATCAAGATGGTTTGGCAGAACGTATTGTATTAAATGACACGTTAGGTATGCAGAGTAGTCAAATCTTGATATTCGATTACCTCCCTCATAATCAAGGCACGATTTGCGAAATGGGATTTGTACAGTACATGCTTAAAGATTTATCTAGGTTAAGCACACCTATTAATGCGATTCCTAAAGTCTATGTGCAGTGTACAGATGTTAGACAAGGTACAGGACATATTTCGAAAGAACAGGACAGACAAGAGTTCTCGATCAATCAATATGTGTATGGCGTGATTTTAGAAATTACAGAGGGCAGAGGGATTCAGACTTTTGATGAGATACTGGAGGACTTAAAAATATGAACACATTCCACTTATATAACAGTGCAGAAGAAAAAGTAATGATTGTACGTGAAACCGACGGAGGCTACAACATGCGGGGTTTTCCGCAATCACATTATAGTCATGTGGACGACTTCTTCACTTACGCAGAATTCAACGAATACAAGGCAATACACAATCTGATGTATGCGCAAGAGTTAGGGAGTCAGATAAGTATTTTTGATATGTAGGGAGGGCGAATGGAATGGTGAAGATTAAAGTTAAAAAAGAAATGACACTACCCGAACTGATTCAGTGGGGTTGGGACAATAAAATTGAAAATGAAAAGTTTTACGGGAGTTTAAGAGGATGCGTTCATTTTGATAATTACTATTGTATTGGTATTGATGAGTACGGTGTTGTAAAACCCGAAGAAACTTTTGAAGTCGAGGTCGAAGAAGAAATCACAGAGGAAACTATAATACCAAATATGGCAAGTGTTTTGACCATGAATAATAAACCACGGGTCACTATGTTTCATGAATGTACAATACAAGATTTTATAGATGATTATATAGAATATCCGCCTGCATCAAACGAAAAACTGATGCTTTACATGGTAAACGATGACCGTACTATGACACTAATATACAAAAATGGGGAGATGGTGGGATGAAATTAACATTATATGACTTAACAAATTCTCAAAATGATATACGTAAGTATTTGGTATCGAAATCGAAAATATATGTAAACGGAGATAAGCTGTATGACGTTGTGATTGAGGTTGACGACTACAAATCAGAACGTGACACACTCATCGAAGACATTACCCGTTTACGTGATGAACGTGACATGTATAAACAGAAGATTGTTTATATTTCTAACCAATATTCTACTGAAATCGAACAAGCATTGAATAACAAAGAATTACAAGAAAGTTTGTTCTTGCTAGAAAAAATAAAAATGGATTTAGATGAGGTGCTGAAAGATGACCCTAAATAATAAACTCTACATTTTTAAAGCCAAAGTATTACGTGTGGTAGACGGTGATACTTTGGAGATGCGCATTGATCTAGGTTTCCATACGCATACGGTACGTAAGGTTAGATTGCTAGGTGTAGATACGCCAGAGCGTGGCAACCCTGGATACAACGAAGCGAAATCATTTACGACTAGCACTGTGCTAGGTAAGGATGTGTACGTGCAAACGTATCAAGCAGACGCTTTCGGCAGGTACCTAGCTGACGTGTGGTATCAAGAAGGCGAAAACGAGTTTAGATTGAGTCACGAGTTGAGTAATAGAGGGTTAGTTAAAGAAGGCAGTAAATGGAATGAGGAGGACGAGTAAGTGAAAAAAATAATAATAACTGGCATTACGTTACCAGCATTATTGGGTGTAGCACTTTTGATCGGTTTAATAGCATACCCTATTGCAGCATATAATCACACACAAGAATTTAAAGGAACTATTACTGAAAAGTATAACAAGCGAACTAATGAAGAAGATAAGTTTTACATCGTGTTAGATGATAAAACAGTAATTGAGAATTCAGATTTACTTTTTAAAGGTAAGTTTGACAGCGCAGATATACAACCGAAGTTGAAAGTCGGAAATAAAGTGAAGATAAAAACGGTAGGATACAGAATACGTATATTAAGTCTTTATCCAGTTCTATATGAATACAAGGAGGACAAATAAATGGAACAATTACAAATTAAATTATTATCGAAAAACGCAACACTACCAACACGCAACCATTCAACAGATGCTGGGTTTGATATTTACGCAGCAGAAACAGTAATACTCGAACCGCAAGAGAAAGCGTTAATTGCTACTGACATAGCTGTGAATATTCCAAAAGGATACGTTGGATTACTAACTAGTAGAAGTGGTGTGAGTAGTGATACGCATCTTGTTATCGAGACAGGCAAGATTGACGCGGGCTACCAAGGTCATATGCAAATTAATATTAAGAATGATCATGAAAATAACGGGGCGGAAACAATTTTAAAACGTGATTTGAAAGACAAAATAATCATAGAAGATGGACGCCATTTGTATAAACAAGGTACTTATCAAATCAACAAAGGCGAAAAACTCGCACAGTTAGTTATTGTGCCTATCGTTACACCAGAGTTACAGGAAGTGAAGAAATTTGATGATGTATCAGCAAGAGGAGAAAAAGGTTTCGGATCATCAGGAATCTAGTAGTAAAGACATATTAGAACGTGTGAAGGAAGTGTTGAGGAAATGAATAAGATATTCAATAAGTTAGCCGAAGATAATAGGTCATTTGATTGGAATTATGACGGTGAAAGAGAATCAATAAACATATTTATTGATGACGGTAAGGAAATTGAAATTGTGAAGACAACACAAGGGTATGACGTGTTTATGCCGAGTGACAAACCATTCGTACCACCAACTCAATTTAAAAAGGTAACAGAAGAAGAAGTGTTGAAACTTTTAGGTTATGAATAAGGAGTGATCATATGAAATATATATTACACACACTGGTAACGATTCTAATTTACGAGGGTGCTAAGGCATTGATGAATGATATGTACCTACAAGATGAAGTTGATACGGAGGAATATTAGATGTGGTGGATTATATTGTTTATCGTATACACATTATTACTTGTGGGATTTATCGCAGAAAATGCACAGCTTAAAGGTAAGCTAGAGGCTAGGGAATACGAAAAGCGAGTGTTAGAAAGTAGATTAAGACACTTTGAGGGGGATAGATTGAATGACGTTAAATGAATATCTTAAACATCTAAGGATAAAAAAAGGTATCAAATTAAGAGAATTTGCCAAAATTATCAATTATTCACACGGACACGTGAGTAGGATAGAAAATGGGAAAACTACATTCAATAAAGATTTTCTTTCGAAATTCATAAAAGCAGTTAGCAACAACAAGAATGAATTCAATTTAATTCAAAAAATAATTCGAGATGATTATGGTATCGAAGTAGAAGATATAGATTTCGTTGCGCATACTAGTAAAAGAAAAAAACCAATATCACTTAACAATATGGTAGGTCAAGAATTCGAAATTGATGGAGTTGTTTTAACAAATGAAGAAATGAGATTTATCATATCTATGGCAAGAAGTTACAGGGAATTTAAGGGAGGGATTTAATGACGTTGCAATTAGAGAAATTTGACTATAAAAAGTTGGAGGATTATATTGAACGTTTTGACCATTACAAACGAGAACTTAAATTTAGAGAATATGAGATACTATCTAACCACGAACCAATTAATCCAGACGGTGGCAGACCTAACATTATCGGCAGACCCACCGAAGATCAAGTTATTAAGTTAAATAGAGATAGTCTGTACAGAAGATTATATGATGTTGTAAAAGGTACTGAAGAATTTTTAATCCAATGTGATGATTTTACACTAGAACTATTTAGACTTAAGTATTGGGATAAACCCGCAGACTGTAACACTTGGGATGATATAGCTGAAAGGTATCATTACAGTAAAACATCTATTCTAAGATGGCGAACTGCACAATTAGATAAACTAGCTAAGAAGATAGGTTATTTGTGAAAAAACGGACTTTTTGTATATGGAAGTCCACTAAAAAAGGCGATATTATGGTAGTGTGCTTAATATATAGGTACTACGACTACCTAATTAATAAGCACTGCGATGACTGACATTTTCCCTCCTTTCAAAATATGTGGTTTCATCTGTTTAGTGAAGTTGATTAGTAACTAGACTAGGCGTCCAGAGCAACTGGGCGTCTTACTTTATACTGATATGAGTGTATAACCTATGTGTTTCACTCCATTTCAGGAAATCGAGTAAGCGTTTATCATATATGTGTTGCGCACTCGATAGCCTAACCGTCTATCTGTTGGGTAGGCGGTATACATTCATATGAGTGTAAAACTCAAATAGATTAGAGTAAAACATAATCAATTAGGCGCTGTTACCCTTTGCAGCGTCTTTTTTTATATTTAAATTTATAGAGTAATTAACGTAAAGGCGTGTGATACAGTGAAAAGAATTGACTAAATTAACGCATAAACAAGAGCAATTTGTACTAGGACTCATAGAGGGCAAAAGCCAACGGAAAGCATATATTGACGCAGGGTATTCGACTAAAGGATTATCCGAAATGCAAATAGATTCGAAAGCCTCGATAGTAGCAAAAATAGGAAAGGTTTCGGAAAGGTACGAAGAGTTGCGTCAAGAAGTAGTTGAACAATCAAAATGGACACGCCAAAAGGCTTTTGAAGAGTATGAGTGGTTAAAGAATGTAGCTAAAAACGACATTAATGACAAAGGTTTGAAGAAATCATCTGCTGACGCGTTTGTAGCTGGCTTAGATGGTATGAATAGAATGATGTTAGGTAATGAAAAACTAGCTAATAAGAAGATCGAAACAGAAATTAAGATGCTCGAGAAGAAAATCGAACAAATGGATAAAGGTGATGGCGGTACCGAAGACAAGATTCGCCAATTACAAGACGCTATCACGGATGTGATCTCTAGTGAGTAAATTAAAAAACCTCTACACAGAAAAGCAAATAGAGATATTGAAAGAGACGCAAAAAAGAGATTGGTTCATGCTAATCAATCATGGAGCTAAACGTACAGGTAAGACGATATTAAACAACGATTTATTTTTGCGCGAATTGATACGTGTTAGAAAGATAGCCGATGAAGAAGGTGTAGAGAGACCTCAATACATTCTAGCGGGAGCTACATTAGGCACGATTCAAAAGAACGTATTGATAGAGCTCACGAACAAATACGGGTTAGAGTTTAACTTCGATAAGTATAATTCTTTCACATTGTTTGGTGTGCAAGTGGTGCAAACAGGTCACAGCAAAGTGAGTGGTATTGGCGCTATACGTGGTATGACTTCGTACGGTGCATATATCAACGAAGCGTCACTTGCACATGAAGAAGTGTTTGATGAGATTAAATCGCGTTGTAGTGGATTGGGTGCAAGGATATTAGTCGATACGAACCCCGACCACCCTGAACATTGGTTGCTAAAAGATTATATAGAGAACACAGACCCTAAAGCTGGTATATTGAGTTATCAATATAAACTCGATGACAACACATTTTTAAATGATAGATATAAAGAGTCTATTAAAGCGTCAACGCCTTCAGGAATGTTCTATGAAAGGAATATCAACGGTAAGTGGGTATCGGGGGATGGGGTTGTATATGCCGACTTTGATTTAAATCAGAATACCATTACCTATGATGATTTAATTAAAGTACCTATTAAAGAGTATTTTGCTGGTGTCGACTGGGGATTTGAACATTATGGTTCTATTGTGTTAATGGGCAGAGGTATCGATGGTAACTTTTACTTTATCGAAGAACATGCACACCAGTTTAAATTCATTGAGGATTGGGTGGATATAGCTAAAGGTATCGTTGTGAAGTATGGCAATATTAACTTTTATTGTGATACTGCCAGACCAGAACATATAACAGATTTTAGGCGGCACGGATTAAGGGCGATAAATGGGGATAAAAGTAAGTTGTCAGGCATTGAAGAAATAGCTAAGTTATTCAAACAAAATAAATTATTTGTTCTGTATGATCATATGGATAGATTTAAGAAAGAGATATACAAATACGTTTGGCACCCAACTAATGGGGAGCCTATCAAAGAGTTTGACGACGTGTTAGACGCGTTGAGATACGCAATATACACACATACTAAACCCGAAAGATTAAGGAGGGCAAGATAACGTTGTACAAAATTATTGATGACATTAAGCAGCAAGGTGTATTACCTAAGCATTTAGAAGCATTAATCGAGTCACATAAAGATGACAGAGAACGTATGATTAACTTGTATAACAGATACAAGACACACATTGACTATGTCCCAATATTTAAACGAAGTCCGGTTGCGGAGAAAGAAGATTTTGAACGAGGCGGAAATGTTAGACGTTTAGATGTCACAATCAATAACAAACTTAATAACTCGTTTGATAGTGAAATTGTAGATACACGTGTAGGTTACTTACATGGTGTACCTATAACTTATGATTTGGACGAAAACTCAACTAAGAATGAGAAGTTAAAAGAGTTTATCGCAAACTTTATTATCCGTAACAATGTAGATGATGAAGATTCTGAAATGGGTAAGATGGCTGCTATTTGTGGCTATGGAGCCAGATTATCTTATATAGATAAAAGTGGAGAAGTAAGAATAAAGAATATAGATCCTTTCAATGTAGTGTTTGTTGGCGACAACATATTAGAACCTACATACTCGTTGCGTTACTTTTATGAAAAAGACGACGATAACGGCACAGAATATGTCTATGCAGAATTTTACGACGACACTTACTATTACGTATTCCGTGGCGAAGGTATAGATGCGTTACAAGAAGTTGGGCGTTATGAACATCTATTCGATTACAATCCGTTGTTTGGTGTACCTAACAACAAAGAAATGATAGGCGACGCAGAGAAAGTAATTCATTTGATAGATGCCTACGACTTAACGATGAGTGATGCATCGAGTGAAATCAGTCAGACGCGTCTAGCATACCTTGTGTTACGTGGTATGGGTATGAGTGAAGAAATGATTCAAGAGACGCAAAAGAGTGGCGCATTCGAGCTGTTCGACAAGGATATGGATGTTAAGTACCTAACTAAAGACGTAAATGATGGAATGATTGAGAATCATTTAGATCGTATCGAAAAAAATATCATGCGTTTTGCTAAATCAGTTAATTTCAATTCTGATGAGTTTAATGGCAATGTGCCTATCATTGGCATGAAGTTAAAGCTAATGGCTTTAGAGAATAAATGTATGACCTTTGAACGTAAGATGACAGCAATGTTACGTTACCAATTTAAAGTAATCTTGTCAGCGTTGAAACGTAAGGGTTATAACGTCGATGACGATAGCTATTTAGACATCATCTTTAAGTTCACACGTAATATACCAGTAAATAAACTCGAAGAATCACAGGTATTAATTAACTTGAGGGGTCAAGTGTCTGAACGTACTAGACTAGGGCAATCACAGTTAGTTGATGACGTTGATTATGAGTTAGATGAAATGGAACGAGACAACTTTGAAATGAACAGTAAATTGCCTGATATAAACGAGGGTGACGCTAATGGCAGAGCGCAAGATAACAAACCAGAAACAAATTGACGATTACATTGAACAACTAATTGCTAAGTCAGAAAAGCCGATAGAAGTGTTATTTGCTAAAAGATTGAAAGTTATCAATCAAGAATTAGCAGGTATGTTTGAAAAGTACCAATCAGATGACCCTCATGTGACGTGGACAGAATTTAATAAATACAATCGTTTGAATAAAGAGCTTGTACGCATCGGAGAAATGATAACTGAAGATTATAACAAAGTAGCTAAATCTATTAAACAGACTCAACATAATGCTTACATCGAGAAGTATATGATGAGTCTTTATTTGTATGAAATGGCTAGTCAATCGTCAATGCGGTTTGATGTACCTACAGCTTCTGTTATTAACAAAGCAATAGAGCAACCGATAGAGTTTATACGCTTAGTACCAACGTTACAAAAATATCGTAATGAGGTGCTTAAACGTATTCGCATACACATTACGCAAGGGATTATGAGTGGTGAGGGTTACTCTAAGATAGCCAAAGCTTTACGTGATGATTTGGGCATGGCTAAGGCTCAATCGTTGCGTGTGGCACGTGCAGAGGCGGGCAGAGCAATGTCACAAGCTGGATTAGACAGTGCAATGGTGGTTAAAGACAACGGTTTTAAGATGAAAAAGCGTTGGTCTGCTACAAAAGACACTCGCACACGTGACACACATCGTCATTTAGATGGTCAGTCAGTGGATATAGATGACAACTTTAAATCTAGTGGTTGTGTAGGTCCTGCTCCACATCTATTTGTTGGTGTAGCAAGTGCCAAAGAGAATATTAACTGCCGTTGTAAGCTGTTGTATTACATTGACGAAGATGATTTACCTGGTGTAATGCGAGTACGTAATGATGATGGAACAACCGAAGTAATCCCACACATGACCTATCGTGAGTGGGAGAAGATGAAACGAAAAGGTGGTAAATAATATGGAACGTAATACAGTGAATATTGATTTAGTGGATTATAATGAATTGCTTATTAAAGCTAGAAAATACGATGAAATTAAACAAAATGGATATACACCAGATTATGTTTTTTTCCTAAAGAAAGACCCGTTGTAAACATAAGAGTTAAAAATGAGGCAGATATTCCTGCTATTAAAACATATATTGAAGAAGAAAATGCAAAAAACGTTGATTTTGGAATTAAGTAGCTAGCACCTTACTGCTCGACCTAAAGTATGTCGTTAAACTGCTTTTTTATTATGCACTTTTCGGACTATTACGGTACGCAAAGGGCGAAAAAAGGAGCAATGATATATGAATGTCGAGGATATTAAGTCGTACTTTGAAGAACACAAAGACGACAAAGACGTAAAAGAGTATCTAAGTGGACTTAAGACGGTGTCTGTTGATGACGTTAAAGGCTTTTTAGATACAGAAGAAGGTAAACGATTTATTCAACCTGAATTAGATCGTTACCACACAAAAGGTTTGGAGTCTTGGAAAGAGAAGAACCTTGAGAGCTTGATTGAGAAAGAAGTACAAAAACGCAATCCTGAACAATCAGAAGAACAAAAGCGAATTAGCGCACTTGAAAAAGAGCTAGAGAAACGTGACGCAGAGGCTAAACGCGAGAAGTTAAGAAGTTATGCATTAGGTAAAGCTCAAGAAATGAACCTACCATCATCATTGGTAGACAGATTCTTAGGTGATTCTGATGAAGATACTGAAGCAAATTTAAAAGCGCTTAAAGAAACTTTCGATAAGTATGTCAAAGAAGGCGTTGAGTCTAAATTTAAATCAAGTGGACGAGATGTTCGAGAGGCTCAAGACAACGAGGTGGACTTATCCAATGTTAAGTCAATCGAAGAAATGGCACGAGAAATTAATATCAGAAAATAAAGTGAGGTAATAAAATATGGCAACTCCAACGTACACTCCGGCTAATGTTATTTTGTCGGATTTTAAAAATGGTGTAATTCCAGCAGAACAAGGCACGTTAATTATGAAAGAGATTATGGCAAATTCAGCCATCATGAAGTTAGCTAAAAATGAGCCAATGACAGCACAAAAGAAAAAGTTTACTTACTTAGCTAAAGGCGTAGGTGCTTATTGGGTTTCGGAAACTGAACGTATTCAAACTTCTAAACCTGAATATGCGCAAGCAGAAATGGAAGCTAAAAAAATCGGTGTAATCATTCCATTATCAAAAGAATTCTTGAAATGGACTGCAAAGGATTTCTTCAACGAAGTTAAACCTTTAATTGCAGAAGCATTCTACAAAGCGTTTGACCAAGCTGTAATCTTTGGTACTAAATCACCTTATAATACAGCAACGAGTGGTAAACCTTTAGTTACTGGCGCTACAGAAAAAGGAAATGTTGTTACTGATACAAATGACTTATATGTAGATTTGTCCGCATTAATGGCAACTATTGAGGATGAAGAATTAGATCCTAACGGCGTATTAACTACACGTTCATTCCGTAGCAAGATGCGTAACGCATTAGATGCCAATAAACACCCTTTATTCGATGCGAATGGTAACGAAATTATGGGATTACCTTTATCTTACACAGGTGCTGATGTATTCGATAAGAAACAATCATTAGCATTAATGGGTGACTGGGACTATGCACGTTACGGTATCTTACAAGGCATTGAATATGCTATTTCTGAAGATGCAACGTTAACTACATTACAAGCATCTGATGCGTCAGACCAACCAGTGTCATTATTCGAACGTGATATGTTCGCATTACGTGCAACTATGCATATCGCTTACATGAATGTTAAACCTGAAGCTTTTGCAACGTTAAAGCCAAAAGATGTTGGGAGTGGTTTAGGTGTCTAATAAAGCAGAAGAAATTAAAGTTAAAAAAGATGATGACACTATCACAGTAACTAGAAAGGCATTTGAAGCATATTATAGCCACGTTGGTTACGAAGAGGTTAAAACACGACGTACAGCGTCTAAAAAGAGTGAGTGATAAGTATGACTCTTTATGAAGACATTAAACTTCTCCTTAAGAAAAACGGTGTTGAAATCAAACCCGAAGAAGAAGATTTATTTAAGATGGAAGTTGATGGAATACTAGAAGATGTTAGGGATGTAACTAACAATGATTTCATTAAAGACGGACAAATTGTTTATCCTTACCCAATCAAAAAATACGTTGCAGACGTGCTTGAGTATTATCAACGACCTGAAGTCAAAAGAAATTTAAAATCGAGAAGCATGGGGACGGTGTCGTACACGTATAACGACGGCGTCCCTGATTATATTAGTGGCGTTTTAAATAGATATAAGCGCGCTAAATTCCATGTTTTTAAATCATTAAGATAGGGGTGATGCTGTGTTTGATCCATACAACGAATTCCCACATACCATTTCGATAGGTTCTATCAAAAAGGTTGGGGAATATCCATATATAAAAGAGCGCTTTGTAAGCGAAAAACAAATTAACGGCTTTATGGACACACCTAGCACATCCGAACAACTTAAATTCCACCAAATGTCTCAAGAATACGATAGGAACTTATATGTACCGTATGACCTGCCAATCGCTACCAATAATTTATTTGAATATGAGGGCAGAATCTACGGTATAGTAGGAGATTCCATTGACCAAGGTGGACAACACGAAATAAAAATGTACAGACTTAAACAGGCGCCTTATGGCAAAGGTTAAATTCGGTGCAGATTCAATAGTTGTCGACCTTGAAAAGTATTCTAAAGACATGGAGAAATGGGTTAAGAAAGGTATCGCTAAAACGACCCTTAAGATTTACAACACAGCGATTCACTTAATGCCAGTTGATACTGGGTTCTTAAGACAATCGACTACTGTTGATTTTGAAAATGGTGGATTTACTGGTGTTGTAAAAATAGGCAGTAGCTACGCTGTGTACGTCAATTACGGTACAGGAATATATGCCACAAAAGGTAGTAGAGCGCACAAGATACCATGGACTTATAAAGACCCTAACGGTAAATGGCATACGACATACGGACAAATGCCACAGCCGTTTTGGGAACCTGCAATTGACGCTGGACGTCAGACGTTTGAGCGTTACTTTTCATAGAGGTGGTTAAATATGTGGGTATCAGTTGAACCTGAACTTACAGTACAAATATATAAACGGTTGAAATCAAGCCCTATCATTAACAAATTCGTTGGTGATAGGGTTTTTGATGTAGTTCAAGAGGACGCTGTTTACCCATATATTATTGTGGGTGAATCTAACGTCACTAATAACGAATCAAGCGCTATGATGAGAGAAACAGTCGGTATTGTTATCCACGTTTACTCACAATTTGCTACGCAACATGAGGCAAAATTAATCATTAGTGCAATTGGTTACGAATTGAACAGACCAATCGAAATAGAAAATTACGAATTCCAATTTAGTCGTATTGATAGCCAAGCGGTATTTCCTGACATAGACAGGTTTACCAAGCACGGCACGATACGGCTTTTATTTAAGTACAGACATATAAAAAAGAATGAAGGAGTGTAATATATGGCGCAAAAAAGTTATTTAGCTGTAGTACGACCTGCCGACAGTAAATTAGATAAAGTAGACGCTTTATTACTTGCTGATTTACAAGAAGGCGGTTGGACTATTGAGAATGATTTAGCTGAAATTGTACGTGGCGGTAAGACGGATTATTCGTCTAATGCTACATCGGAAGAAATCAAATTGACAGTCGGGAATGTACCTGGTGATCCTGGCATTGAAGCGTTAAAAGCAGCCGCTAAAAAAGGCGGTCAAGTGCGTATTTGGCTATATGAACGTGTTAAACGCAAGGACGGTAAATACCACGGTGTGTTCGCTTATAGCGTTCCTGAATCTTTCGAAATGTCATTTGATGATGAGGATAACAAAATTGAATTAACGCTTAAAATCAAATGGAATACTGCGGAAGGCACAGAAGATAACCTTCCACCTGAATGGTTCGAGGCTGCAGGCGCACCAACTGTTGAATACGAAAGCTTTGGTGAGTACGTCGGCACTTATGAAGAAAAACAAAAAGCAAGTGTTTCATCAGGTTTGGAAGTTTAACTCAATATTAGGGGGGCATAAGCTCCCTATTTTTTATACAAAAAATGAAAAGAGGTATTTATTTTGACTGAGTTTAATCCGATTACGACACTAAATATTAATGATCAAGAAGTAGAAGCGAAAGCCACTTTCTTATTTGATAAAGTAGCTAAGAAATTCGCACAAGATAATGAAGATAAAGACGGAAAAAAGGTTACTACACCTGGTTTTACTGCAATCTACAACGGCATTTTAGAGCGTGATACAGATGCTATCGCGGACTTTTGGGAATGCGCTACAGCTTACTTAGGGAAGAATGCGCCTAGCCGTGAAGATATTGAGTTAGCTTTATTCAAAGTTATTGAGGATAAACAAGACACGATTGAGTTATTACAAGGCGCTTTAGATGTGATGAATAACAGCGGTTTTTTCAAGCAAAAATCACGTCTGTTCTGGGTGCAAATGAACGAGGCTCCGAATATGGCGAAAGAGGACGACAAAGAGATGACCAAATCGGGCATCAAGTTCATGAAAGACAATTTCAAAGAAATCATGGGCTCAGAACCTTACTCGACTATTCAAAAATAAGACAGTTAACCGGCAGATATATTGGTTATATACCTGAACAAGAGTTGCTTATGATGACGCCAAGTGAATGGCGTGATTGGATTATAGGCAGTCAAGAGAAGTATTTAGACCAACGTATGCTGGGTGTAGAAGCAGCACAAGCAAATGGTCTTGTGCAAGCTGGGAAACCTCTTAAAAGGATTACTAAAGACATTGAAAAACAACGTTATGAAATACATGAACCTGGTAGCTATAAACGCATACAACAAGCTAGGTTAGCTGAAGAAAAACGTAGACGTGAGTTGTTCAAAGAAGGTACAAGAAAGTTTTTAGAACAGAAAGGAGGTTAACTATTGGAAAGTAATTTTATGGTTAAAATCATGGCTGTAATGCGTGATTTTGAATCCAATATCCGTAAGGCGCAACGCATGGCTAAAACCGCTGTACCGAATGAAATTGAAACAGATGTCAAAGCGAACATTTCTCGATTCCAACGTGATTTACAACGTGCCAAAGCTATGGCTCAAAAAGGCATTGGGAATATTCGTTCGAAGATTGCTGTTGAAAGTGAAGAATTTAAACGCAAGGTGGCTGAAGCTAAAGCGTATTTAAATACCATGAAAAGACATAAGGTTGATTTGAAACTTAGCGATGAGGAATTGATGACTAAGTATGGTAAGGATAAAGCAACAATAGAAGCCTGGCGTAAACATGTTGTCGAACTTGATTTAGATACCAGTCCAGCATTAATGGCAGCTAAAGGTTTTGAGAAAAGCATGATTGACATTAATAAACATGTCTTTCATCAAGGGCGTTGGAGAATGCAGTTAGATGACGGATCGATAGGCAAGTTTGTAAAAACTATTGATAGAATAGGCCCTACAGCTAGAAATAATTTTGATAAATTAAGAGTTTATGGAATTAAAGCATTTCAATCAATTGGTCCTATTATGGACGACTTTAATAACAAAGTTGACGCGTTCGCATCCCGCATCAGAAGTTTTGCAACTGTGTTTTCGCAAACATTCAAAGGTCTAATGGTAGCTAGTGTGCAAGCGTTGATACCAATCATAGCTAGTTTAGTACCTGCATTAATGGCAGTATTAAATGCTGTTGGTGTATTAGGTGGTGGCGTATTAGGTTTAGCGGGTGCATTTAGTGTAGCTGGTGCAGGTGCTGTTGTATTTGGTGCAATGGCTATTAGCGCAATCAAGATGCTTAAAGACGGGACACTACAAGCCACAAAAGAAACACGTGCATATCAATCAGCATTGAATGGAGTTAAATCAACATGGCAAAGCATAATCAAGCAGAACCAGGCTCAAATATTTAACACATTGGCTAATGGATTGAACACAGTTAAAACAGCTTTAACGGCATTAAAGCCGTTTATAGCAGGCGTCTCACAATCCATGGAACAAGCGTCACAAAAGGTACTTAAGTGGGCGCAAAACAGTCAAACTGCCTCTAAATTCTTTAGTATGATGAATACAACTGGAGTTAAGACATTTAACGCATTATTAAGTGCAGCAGGACGTTTTGGAGATGGATTGGTTAACGTGTTTACGCAACTAGCTCCCTTATTCTTGTGGGTCGCACAAGGATTAGATAGTTTAGGCCAAAAATTTCAAAATTGGGCAAATAGTGTTGGTGGTCAAAATGCGATTAGATCATTTATCGAATACACTAAGACTAATTTACCTAAAATAGGTCAAATCTTCGGAAATGTATTTTTAGGTATTGGCAATTTGATGAGGGCATTCGCTCAAAATAGTAGTGGTATATTTGACGCATTAGTGCAAATGACTTCTAAATTCAGACAGTGGTCAGAAACTGTCGGGAATTCAGAAGGATTCAAAAAGTTTGTCGAGTACGTCCAACAAAACGGTCCAATCATCATGGATTTAATCGGAAATATTGTCAGAGCATTAGTAGCATTTGGTACTGCAATGGCACCTATTGCTAGTGTTGTTCTAAGAGTTATAACAGCTTTAACGGGATTTATAGCTAATTTATTTGAAACACATCCGGCAATTGCTAAATTAGTCGGGATAGCGGTTATGCTTGCAGGCGCGTTATGGTCATTATCAATGCCAATAATGTTAGTCCAATCTATACTTAGATATTTCGGTTTGTCATTTTTAGGAGTGATTGGCAATATCGCTCGTTTTATTTCTACGAGTGGTGTACTTTCCGGAGCATTAAATTTATTAAGAGGGGCTTTTACTTTCTTGATGAGTCCTATAGCTAACATTGGTAGGTTGTTGCCATTGTTAGGCACAGCATTTACTGCTTTAACAGGACCAATCGGAATTGCTATTGCTATTATAGGCGCGTTAGTGGGGGTTATTGTTTACCTATGGAAAACTAATGAAGATTTCCGAAATATGATTATCAATGCATGGAACGGAATTGTATCGGCCATTAGTGGCGCTGTAAGTTCTATCGTTAGCTGGTTTCAACAATTGTGGGCAAGCATTCAACAAACTTTACAACCAATTATGCCGATACTACAACAATTAGGTCAGATATTTATGCAAATTTTGGGTGTAGTTATCATGACTATTATCCAAAATCTAATAACAACATTTCAACTTTTATGGACAGTTATTTCTGTTGTGTTTACGGCTATAGGAGGAATCATATCCTCTGTGGTCCAAATTATTGTTGGATTATTTACCGCATTTATTCAATTGCTAACTGGTGACTTCTCAGGAGCGTGGCTAACCTTACAGAATACAATTTCAAACGTAATGAATACTGTTTGGAGTACATTAGTCTCAATTTGGAACCAAATTTCTAACTTCATATTCAGTATTTTAAACAGAATACTTGGCACTAACATCACAACTTGGGGTCAAATTTGGAGCGCGATTACAGGATTTGTGACCAGAATTTGGAATTCTGTTTCAACGTGGTTTACTAAGGTTGCTGTAACAGTGCTAACTAAAATGGTTCAAGCATATAACTACATCATGTCTAACGGTGCTAGATGGGTGTCTTCCATTTGGAATACAATGGTTAGCTTTGTAGCTAAAATCGTTAGTGGCTTTTTAGACGTTGTTAGTGAGATTGGCAATGGTATGTCACGTGGTTTAGATAAGATTAAAAGTTTCTTTGGTGATTTTATCTCCGCTGGAGTTGATTTAATTAGTAGCGTAGCAGAAGGTATTGCTAGTGCAGCGTGGAAAGTTGTTAGTGCGGTAGGTAACGCCATAGCTGACGCATGGGGCAATGTTACATCGTTTATATCCGGCCATGGTGGAGGCGCTATATCACAAGCCCAAATGCTAGCGTCTAGTGTTGGTGACGCGTTTAGCACAGAATTGTCATCCACTCTTACAGACGGAATGACTGGTATGGGTGGCGTTATGGATGCACACATGACAAAAGATGTGCAACACAGCATGCAAGAGAATAACCGACCTATTGTAAACATCGTTGTTAAAAATGAATCTGATTTACCAGCTATTAAATCTTATATTGAAGAAACAAACGCAAAGAACGCAAGCTTTGCATTAATGTAAGGGGGATATTAATTGATTGCGCATGATATAGAAATTGTTAAAAACAATAAGAAGTACCGTATCAGTAACAACCCCTTTACAAACGATGTATTGCGGGTTGTTTCTTATAATGTCGAAGGCGCGGGTTATGAACGTAAATTCGACAACGTAGAACGTATAAATGGTAGGTTTCACAATTCCACTATAGAAGAAAAGAAGGTCGTTAAACTCACCTTACGTTATGATGTGGATCGTATCGCATTTGCATCACATTTAAAGGCTGTTATACAAAACTTGTTTAGTGGCCATTTTTATTTGAGAGAATTAGCTACACCTGATAACAATATTAAATTCGAAAGTATCTTCTCGGATGAAAAGCAAGAATTCGAATTAGAATATGTTGATGGTAGGCAAATATATGTAGGTTTGGTAAACGAGGTTTCATTCGACACAGGACGTACTGGCGGGGAATTTACGTTAGATTTTGAAACTGTAGATTTACCTTATTTCGAAAGTATTGGGTATAGTACCGATTTAGAGGGTGACTCAAACATGGAGAAATGGGCGATACCCGACAGGCTTCCTTTTAATAGAAATGATTACAGACGGCAATACACATTCGAAAATGTCGCTTATGAAGATGTGTATTACAACGGTAGTGTGCCTATAAATCAATTTAACCAAGATAGCATCGTTGAAATCACACTAGGTAAGAATGTGAGTAAAAGCGACGATAAAGGTTTTACATTCTACATGTCTGAAAGTAATATGATTCAGATTAAAGGCTTAGAATTAAAAGCTGGTGACGTTATTAAATTAGACGGATTACACACATACCGTAACAATCTAAGAATTGATAATTATAATCGAACCTTAGAACAACCGGTATTAGTACCTGGTTGGAATCATTTCAAAATGAATCAAACAGTTCAAAAAATTGTGTTCAAACACAAAATTTACACACGTTAGGGGGTTATCCATTGCCTGTATTATTAAAAAGTCTACAAGGTGTAGGGACTACCCTCTACGTTGCTACAAAGACAAACCACAAATTAGCAGAAGATGGCACTTTAGAACTTGATATTGTTGAGAATAAATCGACGTTTGACGCCATTGGAGCAATAACTAAGATGTGGACGATCACACAAGTGGCTGGTCCTGAAGATTACAATGAATATCGAATAGTTGTACTTGATAAAACTTCTGTTGGTAACAAAGAGAAGTTGAGTATTAAGGCAAGGCTTGTAGAATTAGATGACTTAAATTCAATTAGAGTTTACGAAAAATACACAGGTAGTTTTACTGGTCAAAAATATTTCGATTTAGTGTTTAAAAACACTGGATATAAATATAAATTACACGAAAATGTAAAAGCTAGTAGGTTTGAAAATTTGGGTAATGCAGATACTAATTTAGACCTATTCAAAAAAGGTTTAGAACGATTTCATCTTGAGTACGATTATGATCCTAAGACTAAAACGTTTAATTTGTACGAGACAGTACAAAAAGAAGCGAACTATTTTATTAAAGCTGGTGTGAACGCGAACAATGTGAAGATACAAGAAGATTCAACGCAGTGCTATACGTTTATAAAAGGCTTTGGCGATTTCGAAGATCAACAATCATATGATGAGGCTAGTTTGCAATTTGAATATACCCACCCCCTCGCTGATTTAGTAGGCAAGCGTCACGCTCCACCTATTATAGATGGGCGCATGAAAAAAGAGGATTCACTAAAAAAAGCTATGGAATTAGCCATTGATGAAAGTATCAAGACGTCTATATCATTAGACTTCGTTTCGCTTAAACAGAAATTCCCGGAAGCTGACCCTAAAATAGGTGATGTTGTACGTGTGTCAGATGATTTAATCGGTTATAACGATGTTGTCCGCATTATCGAAATCACGACAGAACGTGACGCTTATAACAACATTGTAAAGCAAGACGTTGTATTGGGCGCTTTTACTATGGAAGATAGGTATAACAAAGCGGTTGCTAAGGCTGCCAATTATGCTAAGTCATTTAAATCTAATAATCCCGCTAAAGAAGCATTTGAATTGAGAGCGCAAACAAATGCTAACACTGCGACCAATCAACAAATATTGGATACTACAGGTAAGCTGAAAGACAAAGTTAATGCGGTTGACGGTAAAAGTGTAACGACTAAAAACGGAACCATTATACAAGACTTCACAAGTAAATCTAGTATTCGCAATTTAAAAGAGATTGGTACAATTGGAGACTCCGTCGCCAAAGGTAGTCTTGCAAAAGAAAATTTTACTCAAATGTTGTCTAAAAAGATAAAAGCTAAATACACAAATTTAGCGGTTAGCGGTGCGACAATGTCCACTGTTAAAGAAAATAGTATATATGACCAAGCTACAAAAATAACTGGAGACTTAATCATCGTACAAGGTACTGATGATGACTGGTTAGCAAATGTAGATATAGGCACTGATAAGACGAATGTAAAAACGTTTTACGGTGCCTTTTATAGTGCGATTGAAGTGATTAAAAAGAATAATCCTAAAGCGAAAATATTAGTTATGACAGCCACAAGACAATGTCCTATGGATGGTAATACAATCCGTCGTAAAGATACTGATAAAAACAAGCTAGGGCTTACGTTAGAGGATTACGTTAACGCTCAAGTAATCGCTTGTAATGAGTTAAACGTACCAGTATTCGATGCTTACCATTCAGAATACTTCAAACCATATAGCCCAGCGTTTAGAAAAGCTAGTATGCCTGACGGACTTCATCCTAATGAAAAAGGGCATGAGGTCATCATGTACGAGCTTATAAAAGATTATTACTTTTTCTATGATCAATAAGGAGGTATACAATGCCGATAAACTTAATAAAGAAGTTTCATTCTTTGTTCGGAGATAAGTTTTTATCCCAACAAGAAAGTAATGCGGAAGATATTGAAGTTGCTTTAAACAAGAATGAAAAGTATAAAAACTACCACGAAAAAGAACAGGCCACTTCACACACAAGTAATCAGATTTTACACACCTTAGCTGACGGTACAACAAACAAGACCTCAGACGAATTGAAGTATCAACGTAAACAGATAGAAGCACTTGTGCTAGGGCATAATGGCGATGGGATTCAAGAGTTGCGTGCAAGTCGTACAAGTATTGACGCACAAAATTTCGACAGTTTGAGTAGTCGTCTATATCACGACTTTTTAACCGAAAAGAATAACCGTGAAAAGTTACGTACTGAATTGCTTTCTAAAATCATGCGTGTAGTTAACGTTGATGATTATGGCGGTGATCCTACAGGCCAAAAGGATAGTACACAAGCTTTTTCTGACGCTTTAGCAGACGGTAACAGAATGGTAACTATGAGCGCTGGTACTTACTTGACTACTGGTATCAAAATGCCTAATAACTCTCGTTTAGTTGGACAAGGACCAGACATTACAACTATTAAATTTATGGATAACACGCCTGCTGAAAACATTGGTATTACAAATTTAAAAATGAGTGGCTATGCTAAGAATATTTCATTAGAAAATTTCAGCTTTAATGGTAATAAATTCCGTCAGAATAAGGCGTTAAAACCTGCTGGAGGGTCACGTTCAAGTAACATCCGACTTGCTGGTGTAACGAACGGATACGTCTATAATGTGAAGTCTTACGATGCATTATTGCACTGTATTGACGTCACATATGCCAGTGATGATTACTTCTACCAAGGTGACGGCAATCGCGTGCCAGAATCATTAGAAAGTAAGCACGTACACATTGATAATTGTGAGGTTTATGGTTGTGGAGATGACGGTATTACAACACACCATTCACGCTATTTAACAATCACAAACTGTTATGCACACACACCTACTGGCGGAGGTAATAACAACGGTATTGAAATCGATGATGGTTCACAATTTGTTTTCCTTTCAAACAACAAGACGGAAGGTAATTTTAGTGGTCTTGAAATCAAAGGTCATGCTGCAGTAAGTGCTGCACGTGGTGTCTTTGTTAACGGGCATGTGTCTATTGGGGATATCCGATCATACAACATAAGACATATTGGACATCACAGACCGGCTACAGACGCAAAAAGTAAAACTGCATTTGATGTGTCTTTAAACAATTGTTTAGCACTTTATCCATATTATAACGGTATATACGCTGGAACATCGCCTAGAGCATTATTGATTAGTGCTTATCGCAATGTAGCAGTGAATAACTTTACCGCTATTGGTGATAGTAGATTCGCTAAATTAGAAGGCGGTAAGATGGATTATACAATGCCAGCGATTGCAGTACAGTTTATGGCAGAGAATGTAATTTTGAACAACATCAATGTTACTGGATTCAAAGATGCTGGCGCAGATATCAAATTCTTTGGTGGTGCTAACAGAGGCAAACGGTTTGTAGTTAATAACGTTAACATTTGGAATTCATCAAATAAAATTGGTATTGCTAGCGGTGGCGGTATTTACGATTTAAAAATCACAAACGGTAATCTAACTGGTAATGGACCAGGCAACGGCATCGAGACTTACAATAACACAACGATTATTAGTGGTGTTACAGCCGATAACTATACAAACGCAGCAGTGATTGCGAAAGAAAAGTATAACGTTGTGCCTACTGTGGTTAAAGGTGGATTTACAGGTGGTTCAACAGGTTCTGCCGCAGTTAGTCCAGTGAGCGCTGTGTTAGCGTCAACAGGTAATTCAAGAGCTTACGATTCACGGAGTTATGTCATCGGAAGTGGTTATAACTCTAAAGCTTACGGATCTCGTTCAGGCGTGATTTCTTCCCTACAATCTGAAACAACTAAAGGTGGACACACACAGATTGTCATTAATAGTAACCGTGTTAAAGCGCCAGGTAACTACCATATTGTCGGTGGATATTCAGATAAGGGTGAAGCTTCCACAAGTAACATTAAATTTGATTTAAGTACTTATAGCGGTAATTTAACCCTTGCTGGTAAAATCACACAGAATAGTGCCGATATTGCCGAACTATTTGAATCACAAAATGGCAAAGCGATTGAATTAGGTACAGTTGTTACTTTAGATGGCGACAAGATACGTAAAGCTCAACCAAATGACGTGCCTATTGGGGTTATTTCGGGAACTGCTGCATTAGTAGCCAACGAAAAATCCTACCATCATAAAGACAGATTCCTCAAAAATGAGTACGGTGTTACTGTGACTGAACACAAGCAAGTAAGTTATCTTGACGATGAAGGGCATGAGCAATTTGAATGGCGTGATGTACCAGTTGAGAATCCTGATTACGACCCGTCAATCGAATATATGTCGCGTTCTGAACGTCCTGAATGGAATACAGTAGGTTTACTCGGTCAAATCTATACAAACGTCGAAAAAGACGTTGTAGCAGGCGATTTAATTAATGGTCGTGCTGGAATTGGATATAAAGACAATGTAAATGGTAAAGGTCGTGTCATGAAGATCACAACGCCATACGATGACAAAAAAGGTTTTGGCATTGCATTAGTATTGTGGGGTGTTAATTAGTGGAATTACAAAAAGTAGGCAAGATTAATTTAGAAGAAGAACCGTATTTAAAGCCGATATACGACAGGGGTATTGGCTTTTACAATTTAGATAAGAATACTGCGCAATTTCAGTTTGTAGTATCTAAAGACGACAAACCTCTTCTTATTTCAGACAAAAACGTTAAAGGGTACGCCTTCTTTAAAGGACAGTCTGTAGATGGAGAAAGACCTTCAACATCAGGCGTCTTAGATTTAGAATTCATTGACCCTATGCGTGGATTAGTCGGCGTAACAGTCCCTCAATGGTTTTTGAAGAACGTCACTAATTCGACAGTTCTAGGCGAAGTGTATTTATCCTTAAATGATGCTAGCAACAACGACAAAGACGACACAGTAGTATTAGGCACATTCTCATTCCAAGTACGTGATAGCTTAGTTAACCAAATCGAAAGTGATATAAAAGTTAGCTACATTCGTATGTTTGATGACTTGAGAGAAGTTCTAGAAAAGAAAGTCGAACAAGTTAAACAAGATGTGGGCAGTTTAACTAGCCTAGTTGATTTAGTTAAACAAACTGTACAAGATGCTTTAAGCAAAATTGAACTCAGTCAATCTAAAACTTTAAAAGATTTGGAAGATGCTAAAAATAATGCTACAGAAGATGTTGTTAATAGTCGTGATGATGCGTTACGCCAAATCGACTCGAAGCGTAGCGAAGTGAATTCTAGTTACGATTTAAACAAATCTGCTTTTGAGGAAACTGTAAAACAGCATGTAAGTGAGTTTGATAACAAAACGCAAGCTGCCAACGAAACTATCGATTCTAAAGTAGCTGATTTCAATTCCGCATTGAATAATGATGGGTTTGTAAAACCAATACAGTTAGACGGTAAATTAAATGAGTTGCAGTGGCAAAAGTTTAGATTGACGCCAGATAACGGAAATCTAACGTTTGCAACGCAATTTGATTTTAATGATTTAGATAATGCGCTAAATCAGAATCCGTATTTAAACTTTATTGTATCAAATGCGGTTAATACTCCAAATAACCTAAATAATTATGGTGTTATGACAAATATCGGTGTAGGCAACTATAGATTATTAACGTATTACCCTTACAATTCTCCTGACAAATTTATCACTAATATTAAATGGGGCGGCGTATGGCAAGGTTGGAAACAAAATTTAATCCCTACTGATACTGGTTGGATTGAATTCACTTTATTAAATGGCGCTACTTCTAACGCAGCGTTTAATAGTGATGGCGAAGAAACAGGGTTCAAATGTGCTTATCGAAAAGTAACAGAAGGGTCAGTTACAACTAATTATTTAAGATTAAATGGATCCAATGTTACAAGTGGGCAAATCATTGCGCAATTACCACCAACATTTACGAAATACTCGCAATCCTTCCCTGTAAGGGTTCCAGTATCTAGTGTGTTTGCGGGTGGATATGTGACTATACGTCCTAGTGGAGAAGTAAGGTTTTACGTTAACGGTGATACAAATGGTTGGCGTTCAAATAGCTATTTTTACGGCGAAATGAGATGGAGTGATTAAATTGGAAATCGAAAAAGTAGTTTATAACGTGCATAATGGACAACCTTTTTTAGTTGTTAAGAATGAAGAAGGAGAAAATGTTTATCCTGAATTTGAATATACAGAAGTACCCGTTCCGGAAGGTGTGTATTTACCTGCCTTTTTTGATGTTTATAAAAATCAATGGATTGGATCAACAAAAGAAGAATTTGAAAAGACACTGCCGAAAGAGACTAGTGTTAATAAAGACTTGTTAATTAGTCAATTAACGATAAAGGTGGCTGCGCAAGAGAGCGAAATGACACAATTGAAATCTTTAATAGGCAATCTTACTTTAGAAGTTGCGCAATTAAAAGGAGGGGCTATGGGATGAGTGTAGAAGGGCTAAAGTATTTGTACGATGAAAATTTATACACAAACGATCAATTTAAAATATTTGTCGTTTGTAAATGGATTACAGCCGAAGAATATAAAACTATTACAGGGGTGGAGTATCAAGTGCTGTAGATAATAAAACAAAGTAGGTGGCGTAGTGTTTGGCTTTATCAAACGACGTGAGCATGAATGGCGCATTATGCGTTTAGAAGAAAATGATAAGACTACGTTTGAAAAGCTTGACAGAATCGAACAGAGTCTTAGAGCGCAAGAAAAAGTCGGGGATAAACTCGACAGAACTCTTGATGAAATGAAACGCAATCGAGAAGAAGAAGAAAAGAATAAAGAAAAAAATGCTAAAAATATCAGAGATATAAAAATGTGGATTCTCGGATTAATCGGTACTATCTTAAGTACGATTGTTATTGCAGTATTGCGGACGATTTTTGGCATATAAGGGAGGTGAGCACCATGCTATTTGGATACAGTTTTTGGGCATGTTTTTGGTTTGGCAGATGTAAATAATTAAGTGAAAGTCGGCGCTTCGGTGTCGGCTTTTTATTATGCAGAAAAGAGGTGCATAAATGGGATTACCTAATCCACGAAAAAGAAAGCCTACTGCCAGTGAAGTTGCAGTATGGGCTAAATTTAGAATAGGTAAACGACTTGATATTGATAGACGGTTGGGGCCACAATGTTGGGATTTGCCAAACTATATATTCAGAACATATTGGGGGTTTATAACTTGGGGCAACGCTATGCATATGGCTTATTATAAATACCCCAAAGGTTTTAAATTCATCAGATATACAAGAGGATTTGTGCCTAAACCAGGTGACATAGCAGTTTGGCATCCAGGTTCAGGTATTGGATACGCTGGTCATACTGCAATAGTTGTTGGCCCATCTGATGAAAATAGATTTACAAGCGTTGATCAAAACTGGTATCATCCAGAACGTCCGCCTAATTACAACGCGGGTAGTGCGGCGAGTTTAGAAAAACATGACTATGTCAGTGTTACAGGCTTTGTACGTCCAGCATATCATCCTGAACCTACAGACCCTAAATCGCCGACAGATATAAAACCTAATGTTAAACCTAATGAAAATAACAAACGTACTTCCACAGGTGAGGAGAAAAAGCCTCAGTTCAAAGAAATCAAAAAAGTACAGTATACATCTTTCGCTAGTATTTTAGATCAAAAATTAGAATACATCGACCACAGAGTAGCTTATGGCAATATGCAACCTAAACCGCAAGGAATATACATTAAAGAATCATCGCATATGCGCTCTGTAGAAGAGCTTTATTTACAACGTAACAAATATATCGAAGAAGGAGAATACCCTCATGTGTATGTCGATAGAGAGCGTGTATGGACGCCTAGGGCATATGACAGAGAAGCTCCGCAATATCCTGGTTGGTTAGTTATCGAAGTTTGTGGGGGTCAAACAGAAGGTAAACGACAATTCATGTTAAATCAAATCAGAGCGTTGATTTACGGAGTGTGGATGTTAGGTTGGACGGATTTAAAATTGTCACGTAGTAGCTTGAAAGTAGACCCTAATATTTGGCGGACTATGAAAGAGTTAATTAATTACGACCTAATCAAAAACGGTATACCTGACCAAAGTAAGTATGATGAAGTCGAGAAAAAAGTTATTGAAATGTACCTCAATAAAGATAAGTTAATGAGCGAAACTATTACAACAGTAACCACTAAGATGAAGATAAAGATAAAAGGTAATACAACAGTTGATACACCTACAGCATCTTCTAATGGTGTTAAAATACCTACAGCTCCAACGCCACAAATTGTAGTCGAGAGAAGTCCTTTTACTTTCCAACAAGCGTTAGATAGACAAATGGCACGAGGAGGCCCTCAAAAATCATACAGTTGGGGTTGGGGTGCTGCGTCACGTTCTGAAACTAGCAAATATATGAATCCTAATACGATTTGGAACAATAGTACACAACGCTATCAAATGTTGAATCTAGGTAAGTATCAAGGTATTTCTATTGATAAATTGAATGTGATATTAAAAGACAAAGGTACTTTATCTGGAGAAGGAAAAGCTTTTGCGGAAGGGTGTAAAAAATACAACATCAATGAGATTTATCTAATTGCACATGCATTATTAGAAAGTGGTAATGGACGTTCTTATTTTGCAAGTGGTAGCGCAGGAGTATATAACTATTTCGGTATTGGAGCCTTTGACAATAATCCTAATAACGCCATACCATTTGCGCGCAGTAGAGGTTGGACTTCTCCAGCAAAAGCCATCATAGGTGGAGCTAAATTCGTAAGACAGGATTATATCGATAAAGGACAAAACACATTGTACCGGATGCGATGGAACCCTAAAAATCCTGCAACGCATCAGTATGCAACTGCTATTGAATGGTGCGAACATCAAGCAAGCAATATCAGCACTTTTTATAAACGTATCGGTTTAAAAGGACAATATTATATACAAGATAAATACAAGTAAGGATGTGGATAAACTGTGTATAAAATAGCTCAAGTAAACACTAGTATAAATACCCAAAACGTATCGATTGGTAATATCGGTACTCGTTTTTATACAGAAGATGAGAATACCGCTATTGTTAGAGTTAGGATTAATTACGAAGGTAGTCCGGTTGATCTAACTCAAACAAAAATGAAACCCAAATTAGATTTATTTTTAGAAGATGGATCAATTTTTATGAACGAACAAGTTGATTTAATAATGCCACACAGCGGTTTAATACAATATAACGTTCCTGTAAAAGTAATTAAACACATTGGCGTGGTGGATTGCAAATTATTTTTAGAAGATGATATACAGTCAATCCATGTAGCTAATTTTTCTTTTGAAATTGTAGATAGTGGTATTGAAGATGTAGTTCAGAAAGAAATATCTGTAACCCTTGTAGATGACACTGTCCGCCGTATTGTAAAAGAGAACGCTATTCAACTTTTAGGCGACGACTTCGAATCACGCCTTAATATTGATGTAATAGAACACCTTAATAGCAATCCTGATATGTTTAAAGGTGTTAAAGGAGATAAAGGAGAAACTGGAGCCACTGGACCTAAAGGCGACAAAGGAGACGCTGGAGAGCAAGGTAAACAGGGAATACAAGGTATCAAAGGTGATACAGGAGAAACGGGCCCTATTGGTGCAACTGGCCCTCAAGGTCCTCAAGGCGAACGTGGGGAACAAGGTCCTCCCGGTCCGAAAGGTGACGAGGGTATCATACGTTTTGAAAACCTTACGGAAGAACAACAAAACTTGTTAAAAGGTGCGCCAGGTGAATCGATTATTAACGATAAAGCTGTTACACACAATAAAACAGACTTTATTACTACAGGAAAAAATATATTTAATCCGTATAATTTGTTATCTGGTAAACTACTGTCCTACACAACGGGATTGTTATCAGATAACAACACCTATGTAACAAGTGATTTTATACCAGTTGAATCATCAACAGAATATACACAAAGTCATAGTGATATTATTGTGTTTTATGACAACAACAAACAGTTTATTAGTGGACTATCACGTGTTACACCAACAACTACACGTACATTTACAACACCTAGCAACACTAAATTTATTCGAACAACAACCATCAATGAGGGTGTGGGTGGTACATACACTTACAAAGGCTATCAAATCGAAAAAGGTGGAGTTTCTACATCTTATGAACAGTTCAAATATTATCTGAACGGACTAGTTGTTGAGTTACGTGACAATGTAGTTAAGAATAACAATATTGCGGATTCTAATGTAGGGATTGAGAAGTTAAACTTCATTAAATCTTCTCAAAATATGTTCAATCCAAACAAAGTGACGAATGGCGTATACATCAACCCTACAACTGGTGCATTATCATCTAACACTAGTTATTCAGCTAGTGACTTTATCCCGTTGAGTGATAGTGCAGAGTACATCAAGAATAATACATTGAACCTATACGCTTTTTACGATGTAAACGGTAACTTCATCAAGACAACAACAACATCTACTAACCAAATTACAAAGCCAACGAATGCACAGTTTGTAAGAATATCCACTTTAACAACCGCCGTTGGAAGTACAATGTTAGTTGCAGGGACATCGTTACCTAGTCAATTTGTACCGTATAAGAAGTATATTCCGTCTGATTACTTAGAGTTATCAAATGTACAAGTTAAACAAGATATTACCGATGTTTACGGTAAATTTAATTTAAAAAATTACACAGCAGAGGCTAGTAAACAAAGTAATCCCGATGTAAATCAAAGATTAGAGATTGCGTTTATCGGGGACAGTTGGGTACAAGGCGGAGAATTTAGACAAGGCGATAGATTGACTTTGCCATTACGTGAGAGAATGAAAAAGGTATATGGTGATGGTGGTATCGGTTTTATATCTTTCCAAAACCTCTTTGTGGGTGCTGGTGCGGTAACCGTTGGCAAGACAGGTAACTGGGTTGAACGAAATAAAGGTACAGATGTTAGTGGGTTGGCTATTGAGGAAGTGGAAAGTACAACCCCTGATGACAGTATTAAAGTTACTTTCAGTGAAGATGTTGACTTTTACGAGATTCACACACAAAGCGGTAATACTGGTACATGGAAGTATAATGTAGACGGCGGGGATTGGACGACAGTTGATGCTAGTCAAGAAGTGACGCCAATTTCAATGACGCTAGGTAAACACACTATTAATATTGTACATGTATCAGGCACAACGACTTTCATTGGATCATACGCATATAAAGGTAACAAAGGTGTAGTTATTCACAAGATTGGTAACGGTGGTAGTACCGCTAAACACTATATTGACGTTGACCGCACTAACTACATCAACCAACTTAAACGTTGCCGTGCGAACACATTTGGAATCTTATTAGGCACTAATGATATGGCGCAAAGTGTATCATTGAGTGATTACGAAAGCCAAATGAAAGAGTTGATAGGACGTATTAAAGAAGCTAAACCAAACGCTAGCATCTTCTTAATCGCACCTAGTGGCAATAAGCATGACGGTACTAAATTAAATACTATTGAAGATTATAGCGACACACAATTAAAGATTGCTAAGGATTTACAGTTAGGACATGTTAGTTTAGTACGTGCATTAGGTAACTTTGCTACAACTAACGCCAATGGATTGATGTATTCAGACGGCGTACACCCTAACAGAGATGGTGGTTACGCAATTTCAAATGTAGTTTATGACAGATTATTAAGATTATAAGTCGACCTTTCCTGGTCGGCTTTTTAATTTAAGGAGATGAATTGAATGGATATTAAAGTAGTAGCACGTTATATTGTTTTATTATTAGCTTTAGTCAATCAGTATTTAACAACAAAAGGTATCAACCCTTTGCCAGTGATTAGCGAGGAGGATATATCTTCTTTATTAATGACAGTCATGGGCTTGTATATGGCGTACAAAAACAACCCGAACACTAAAGAGGCGCAATGGGCTAATCAGAAAATGAAAAAGTACAAAGCTGAACAAAAGTATATTAAAGCAACTGGTGCTATGCCTCAAAAAGACATTGTCGAACCAGTTGAAATCGAGGAGAACCTTTAAGGGTTCTTTTTTTTGAGGTGATAATATGAGAACTTTAGATGAGGCTATAAAATGGCTTAACAACTCTGTAGGTAAGCAATACGACTTTGATGGTGCTTACGGTTACCAATGTTACGACTATGTTAATGCGTATTTTAACTATATGACTGGATTAAGACTAAGTGGGATGTACGCTAAAAACATTCATACAGACAATGCATCAGTTTTAAATAATATCGCAACTGTACATGAGAATACACCTAACTTTCTACCTTTACCTGGTGACATTGTAATATTCAATGGACGATATGGTGGCGGGTGTGGTCATGTAGCAGTAGTGACTCAAGCGACATTAAATAGTTTCGAAGTGATTGAGCAGAACTGGCAAGGTGGAGGATATGTAAATGGACGTCCAGGTTGGGAAACTGCGACAAGACGTTGGCACCAATATGACAATCCGATGTGGTTTATTCGTTTAAATTATGCGGGGAAGAAATCCATCAAGAATGTCCTACTGTCGAAGCAACCTAACCCTAAAAAGCTTAAAATAGCTTTAGTGCCAGGACATGGCTATGCAGATCCAGGCGCAACAGGTAATGGGGCTAATGAACGTGATTTTATACGTAAGAACATCGTGCCAAATGTCGCCAAGTATCTACGAACAGCAGGACATGATGTTTATTTGTACGGTGGGTCTAACATGTCGCAAGATATGTATCAAGACACTGCATATGGTCAGCGTCTAGGTAATAAAAAAGATTATGGTTTATACTGGCTTAAGCACAACCAGAATCCTGATGTAGTTGTTGAGTTTCATTTAGACTGGTCAGGTGGAGGTGCTAGTGGTGGGCATGTCATTATTTCAAATAAGTTTAATGCAGACACAATAGACAATGGCATACAGTCTGTCATTAAGTCTAATTTGGGTCAAATTCGAGGTGTGACGCCACGTAATGACTTGTTGAATGTCAATGTATCAGCAGAGTTAAATGTCAATTATAGGCTTGCTGAACTAGGTTTTATCACTAACAAGAGTGATATGGATTATATCAAGAGAAATATTGATAAATATTGTCGTGAGATAGCTGGGGCTATACACGGTAAACCTATCGGCGGTACGTTAGCGGGTAAAACACAAGTTAATCGTATATCTTGGGGGTTAAGTGGAACATTCTATCCAGACAGAGCGATTAAAGTCCGACGCCAAGCAGGATTAAATGGCGAAGTGGTTGACCAAGCGTCTTGGCTATATAGTAAAGATGACTGGGTTAAGTTTGATCAAGTGATTAAAAAAGATGGTTACTGGTGGATAAGATTTAAATACCAGGCACCAGGGGCAAGTAAAGCCTATTTCTATTGTGCTGTATGTAAAATCACAGATAAGGAAGAAAAAATAAAGAATGAAAAGTATTGGGGAAATATTAAGTGGTTATGAGTTGATTTACAAAATATGTATATGTTAAATTATTTTTAGGCATATTCCCTTATGCTCAAATTATAACCTTGTGTCTTGTATGTAATGTTTAAAAATTGGGACGGTCTTAATTGACCGTCTTTTTTATTTGTGATAAATTCTTTCTAAGGTTTGCTAAAAACCTTATATCCGTACATCTAAGTACCTGAGAGTAGCCCTTGAGGCTGCTCTTTTTCTATGTTATCTTATTTACGTGGTTGTTTTACACGTAAATATAAGTGCAATTTTTTAGGCTAACCGTAATGGTTGGCCAGTTTTTTTGTTTGGAGCACTTTTTATTTAAATTATTTAATAGTATAATTAGCGTAAAGGGGGAAGTCAAATGGGTATATCGTATAATGGTATTGATTATGAGAGGAATTCAGAACAGTTAACGGGAATAGACCCTTATATTTTTTACACTAATTCTTTAGAAATGAGAACTAGTATTACAGATTTTATGATTAACTTTACACAACACACTCCTAATGGCTTTGTAGAAAACAAAAATGTAATGATGAGTCCTAGCTTAGCTAAGCAATTAAAAAATGCACTTGATGAAGCTATTAATCAATATGAAGATATTCATGGAGAAATTAAAGACATAGATACTCTTCAAAAAGAGTTTGATGAAGTGATAAAAGATGACACACACTAAAACTTTTCCAATAAATACTCATCCAAAGTTTTCTAAAGGAACTAGAATAAATTCTGATCCAAATTATTTGGGCTCATATGCAATTAGGGGTAATGGGAATTTACTCATTTCGGAGGTGGATACAATGTCAATTGATTATATTACACGTCCAGAATTTGAACAATTTGAAAAACGCTTAGATTCGAAATTTGAAAACATAGAATTAAGTATAGATAATGCAGTAAAGAATTTAAGAGAAGAAATCAAACACGAGAAAGTAACTACTAAACGATTTTGGATAGGTATAACAATACCAGCAGTTATAAGTGTTATAGGTATTTTGGTTAACATTTTTGTGTAATCAATAAAATTAAATACATCAAAGAAAAGTATTTAATGAAAATTGTGAATTTTTACACTTGTCGTTGAACTACTATATTTTATAAATACGATGCCTTGGATGGGGGAGGGTTAATATGGATGGAAAAAATCAAAGAATAAAAGTTGTGTTGAAAAATGGAGAACACTTTTTTATTAATGAAACTATTTCTGATATAGGTAGTAAAGAACAACGTGAAAAAGCTTTTGAAAAATACATTAAGAGTTTTGATGACTTAAGTGCTATCAAAATATATGAATATTCAGGAATAGATATTGATCACATAAAATTTGTGGATGAATCAGAAGGTAAAATAGGTTACTAAAAACTAACTATTATTTATAAAAGAAACTATACACTAGTGATACGTGATTTTCATACTAAAATAAATATAATTTCATGAAAATGATTTGTGAAAAAAATAGGGAATGTATTCAAGGCAACTGTTTCGACGGTTGCCTATCTTAATATTAATTACGCCTTTATGTTTTAAAAGTACAAATCAGTGGTAAAAACAAACATAACTCATGCTGGGTTATATTTACTGACATTAGAGTCGTAATTTAATACGGCTCTTTATTTATGTTTTAGAAATCAGTGAATGGGTAAAATTAAGTATCTTGTGGTCAATCACTTATAAAATTCTCTCTCATCATTAAAGCGACCTGTAAAAGGGTCGCTTTTTATGTTGCACGTGTCAATCACGTGTCAAAATAGTTTTGTTTTGTTAGTTTTAGATAAAAAGTTAATCACTAAAAATACCGTAGTTATACGGTTTTAGATAATGGTAGGGAATATCAATTGTCCCTCACTCTCCGTTAATTATTTATATTTCGTAAATCTACCGTTGTATCACGTAATCACAAACGTTGATATGACGGTTTTTTGCTGTTTCTAGTTGTCTAATGTGAACATTGTATTAGATACGTAACGTCCAAGGGAACGGTTGTTCAATTAGTTGATCATTTAATGATTTACGTTTTACAGTATTCATAGTCAGTCATTTATGTAAAACAAAGATATAGTTAAGGTTTCAAGTTAAATCGTTCACTGTTATGATGGTCAAATTGAGAATGGCAACCTATTCTACGGCAAAACAAGTTTTGAGTATGCATTGCTAGTATGTCAGTCGTTAGCTTAAGGTTAACTTAGATTAACCACCAAAACCTTAATAATCTATTAAATATAAAAGGATTTAAAGTTTATTGGTATATAATATTATTAAAGGATTGATAGAATATCAAATGCGCATAAGGAGATTTTTAAAACAATAAGATGATTATTATAAACTGTGTGAGTAATTAGATGATAACTCTGATAGTGACGGTAGTTTAGAGGACTATGGTATTTCAAAATAAGTCTATACGATTTCGTCTTTTTGTAAGATTGTCTACCTATATGCAAAGTATTAATTTTGGTATTCAAAAAATTATGTATAGGAAGAGAAACATCATGAAAAAATTTTTGAAAAAATACAAATATCATGCACTTGTAATTTTTGCGGTGTGGAGCTTTATGTCTGGTTTTAAACTCTATTATACTAACTTTGGTAAGCCAAATGGTTTTGAAGAAAAGTATCCATTATTTTTACTTAATATTTCTCTTATCGCTATTTACGCAATTCCCTTGATACTATTGGCACGTTATTTAACAAAACGCTTTGAGATTTCTAAAAAAGTAGTGACGTTAAGTTGGATTATGGGTTTAACTGCCTCCCTTTATTTGTCCGGTATAGGCCATTTGATTGTTGCACTTTTTTGGATTAAAGTAATTAACCCACCACAATCTTTTATTAATCAATGGGGCGCTGCTGTATCAGGTCCATTTGCTGAAGAATTTGCTAAGGGGTTGACAGTTCTAATTATCTTACTGCTTTTCAAAAAAATGGATTTAAAACATGCGTTAGTCAGTGGTATGATAGTTGGCTTAAGTTTCCAAATAATTGAAGACTGTATTTTTACATTCAGAAACGTATTTGTAGCAAATGGTGAAGGTTTTGCAACTTTAATTGAACGTATTGTACATGCAGGCGGTACCCATTGGACATTCTCTATTTTATTTGCAGTGGGAATGGTAGCACTGATTGCTAAAAATACTGGATTTAGTAAAATACAAGGTGTTTTCTGGTTAATGATGGGTATTTTCGCGCATTTCTTAGTCAACTCACCGTTCAATGATGGCATTGATTCAAAAACTGGGGAAGTGACTGTATTAATTTTAACGTTTAACTTATGTTTAGCAATTGTAGCTATTAAATCAGTCGATAAAATTGAATCGAAAAGAACCGAAGACGCTTATTCTGAAAAAACAAATTAAAAATGAACATTGATCTACTGTAAATGTGATCTAAATAATAATACTGGAAAACAATATCAAATCCACCCGGGCAAGCGGGTGGTATTCATTTTTTATTAATCGAATAGGAGCTATAAGCAGTCAAAATAGGAGAGAGCAAAGTAATTAATTAAAGGGATAAGCAGGTAATCAATGGCATTGTGATAAAGTTGATGTAATCATGCATATCAATAACGAATGATGCTTTGTATTGGTTTATTCTAAATAATTAGAAGTAACGTATACCCTTATTTAAGAGGTTGCCCATTGAACCAAACCTCATGAAAATTTCTATTCTTTTGATTAAGTTTAATTTTTAACGAATAAAATGTATGGAAATGCCGAAAGAATTCATTGTGTTATCTCAAGGAGTATATTTGTTGCAAATCTTAAAAATACATTAATTTATAGACTATTTATAGTTTGTGTATATATAATATGGTTAATGAATTTATAGTAATACAATATTGCACTGGTGATGATTGGAAGTTAAAAGTCAAATTTTAAACGAAAATCATTTAGTATTCACGAAGTGTGTTATTGATGAGGGGACATTATATTACTTTGTACTGCTATGCGTAACATTTATTTACCTTCATCTTTTGCACGGGATAGAATTTAATCGTTGTGCCCTTGTATTATTCTAATTTATTCAAAATACTTATAGGAAAGGTACATCATGAAAAATTTATTTAACAAATACAAATATCATGCACTTATACTTTTTGCAATATGGAGTTTTTTCTCAGGTTGCAGAATCTTTTATGAGAGTTTTGGTAAACCGGATGGATTAGAAAACAAGTATCCGTTGTTTTTGCTCAATATTGCACTTATTGCAATATATGCAATACCATTAATTTTACTCACTCGATATTTAGCAAAACGCTTTGAAATTTCAAAAAGAGTAATTCATTTAAGTTGGGTTATGGCTTTAACTGTTTCTGTTTATTTTTCAGATATCGGCCATACAATTGTAGGCTATACAACAATTGTTATTTTAAAAGTTCCAAATGCGATTTTAGCAGATTGGGGAGCGGCTATTAGTGGTCCATTAGCTGAAGAATTTGGTAAAGGATTTACAGTTTTACTTGTACTGCTGATCCTAAAAAAAATGGATTTAAAAAATGCGTTAGTGAGCGGAATGATTATTGGTCTTGGTTTCCAAATTATCGAAGACTGTAATTTTACTTTCCAAGAGATATTTAAAGCTAAAGCTGACGGTTTTTCTCTACTTCTAGAACGTATTGCTTTTTCTGGAGGTACACATTGGGTATTTACACTAATATTTGCTATCGGTATCGTTGCTCTAATTGCTAAAGATACTGGCATATCGAAAGTACAAGGTTTAGTTTGGATGTTGGTAGCATATTTTGCGCACTTTATTTACAATACACCATTTAATGATGGTATAGGTTCTAGTACAGGTGATTTCACAGTTCTACTACTAACAATAAATTTATCGCTTGCACTTTTAGCATTCAAAACGGTGGACAAAATTGTGTCGCAACAAAAAGGACAACTACCGAATTTATAGTTTGTAATGAAAAGGAACAATTTCATTCTCGTGAAATAACTTAATATTTTTCATAGGTTCTATGCTTTTAGTGAGATGAGCGAATGCTTCATTGACTAATATAAGTATAGGACCTATTTTTAGCTCAATCACAAAATTTTTATCACTATCTCTCATGTTTTACGTCAACATTTGCACATTCTTTTGAGAATGATTCATCCGTTGTTGACTCATGTCACTTTCGTCTCTAGTTTCAAACATAACACCATTTTTAGTCTTATCCTATTCCAAAATCCACTAAATTGAAACTGCATTATACCTTTTTAAATTATGATATTTCATATAAAAGTGACTAAATAAAAAACCGATTTTTTTTATGTGAAGATTGCGAACACATTATGATGAATTTCTCGGTTTATCATTTTCAATTATATAATATTAAAAATGAATAATAAATTTTCAAATCAAGAAAGCATGACGTGGTATTGAATACTTTTAATAAATTTTATCATATTAGGTTTTTCATTATTTTTTCAAGGGTAGATTTAAGAGTAGTTAATGTTTTCAGGAGGTGAGAATAATAATGAAAAGATTGAAGAACTTTATTTTAGGCTTGTTGATTGTTGTGATTGTTGGTTTTCTATTATTTATGTACATAGATCATCAATCCATAAAACAATATCAAAATTATTTTTACCAATTCATTTGGTTTCAACCATTATTGATTGGATTGGCAGGGCTATTAATTTTAATCGGTTTAATATTATTCTTTAGCGCATTTAAACCGACGTATCGAAAACCAGGTTTATATAAAGATTATAGTGACGGTCATATTTATATTTCTCGTAAATCTATTGAAAATACAGTTTACGATACGTTGAAACAATATGATGATATCCGTCAACCTAACGTAATCTCTAAGCTTTATAATAAGAAGAATCATAGTTATATTGATATCAAAGTAGATTATTTAGTACCAACAAGTACAACAAATGTACAAACGCTCAATGAGAAAATTCGCAACGACATTAAAGAACGTGTGGAACACTTTGCGGAGATACCTGTGCGTACCCTTGAGATAAATATACGTGATCAACGAAAAAATTCAAATGAGCCACGTGTTGTATAGTTGTAAAAAGGAGGGTTTCCATGAATAATAATGAAAATCACCAATCACACCAAGCTACAGTTGATACGTTAGCGATTTTTTTTCGTGCATATCAATGGCGTATTATTGGCTTTTTCTTATTTCTAATTTTAGCTATTTTATTTATTACACTTGGTTTTTGGAAAACTATCCTAATAACCTTTTTGTGTTTAGTAGGAATAGGATTAGGGTATATTAAAGATTGTACACAAGATTTCTTGAATTTCATAAATAGACTTAGTTAGTTTAGATGAAAATATAAAAAATATTAATTAAAAGGAGTGTTTTAGATGGCTAATCAAAATTTCAAACAAGCTTATAATGAACAAACAGGTGTGAATGATAAAGTACGTGAAGAAAAAGAAAAAAACGCTCAAAGTGAACCACAATTCAAAAATAGTCTTACTTTCACAGATGAAGTAGTTGAAAAAATTGCTGGTATTGCTGCACGTGAAGTCAATGGTATTTTAGATATGAAAGGTGGTTTTGTAGACAGCATAAGTGGTTCGTTCTCAAATGGTAATAACGTCACTCAAGGTGTGAGTGCTGAGGTAGGTGAAAAGCAAGCAGCGGTTGATTTAAAAGTTATTTTGGAATACGGTGAATCAGCACCTAAAATTTTCCGTAAAGTGACTGAAATGATTAAAGAACAAGTCAAACATATGACTGGATTAGAAGTTGTAGAAGTAAACATGCAAGTAGATGATGTTATGACACGAAAAGAATGGCAACAAAAAAACGAGCGTAATAAACAAAACAATGAAAGTAAAAGCTTACAATAATATTGAAGGCGCACATACTTTAAGATAATGTGTGATGCGATAGCGGAACTGGGGCTCGTATGTCTCAGTTCTTTTTATGTATAAGGTGTTGTTAAAAAGATATATTAAAATTGTAATAATACATAACTATAAATGACTGAGACAAAACGATTTGGAAATATTGTGTTCTAAACCAACGTTTTTGCTCAAATCGCCCGCATCATTACGTAGACAGAAAGGGATGAGAAACACGTAATTTATAGGGTTACTATAGTAAGAGCATTCATGCCTTACAACCTTATTCACGCTTGAATAAAACGATGGCGTATGCAGTAACTAGTATACTGAATATTGCGTTACTAAAGTGTTTGAGGAGAACTTTAGCTTTAAATTAATATGCTCATTTGTAAACGAATAATACATACTTGTAACACCTTCAAAAGTCACTTGAAAAAGTGTTTTGAAGGTGATTGAACAGTGATTATTGTGGTCAATTTTGAATATATAAACGATTCATATAATAAATCATTAATCTACTAATGTTACAGCAGTAATATCATCTACGAAAATAAATAAATGCGCTAACGATGTGCTTTTATCTCCAGACACTAATGTGACATCTTTAAGATTAAAACCAATGGGTGATTTTAAATTCGCTTGAATGTCATTACTAATTTCTTTTAATTGTTGTTGAAATTTATCACTATGATCTGATGTATAAGGTTTACCAAATACAACATTACCTTTTAATGTAATTGCGAGTTTTAAATTGTTAGAAGCTGCTAAATCAATATAATTCTCTATGAGTGTTTTTTTCTCCATTTTTTCACCTCTATGTTTATTTTTAATACTTTACCCTATTCTGTAATTTGTAATGACATTATTCCAATTTTATTTACATCTTTAGTTAGCGTGGTATATTAGGTGTGATGTAGAGTTGTTTGCTAATTTTACACTTGTCTATATTAATATGTATGTGCTTAAAATGAATAGAAAGCACGCTTTATTAGTAATTGGTCAATATTTTGAGTCATTCTTATGCAAGTCATTAAAATTAGCATTATAATAGGTAATAGATAGTGGTTGGAGGTTTAATACATGGAACATTGGCTTGAAACACAAGCGCGTATAGCGCCAAATAAAATTGCGGTAGAGACGGATACGCGTGTATTAACATTTAAAGCGCTTTATGATCAAGCTGTGAAGCTAGGCGCACAGTTCAATCAACTTGAACGGTCACGTATAGGATTATATGTAAATAATTCAATTGAAGCCATCATATGTATTCATGCGGCTTGGCTGTATGGTATTGAAATCGTCATGATTAACCATCGTCTAACACGTCATGAAATTGAAAAACAACTGAATTCAATCAAAGTAAGAGATGTTATTACGACGTTGCCACTTGAGTTAGCGTCAGAATTTCATATTATGAACTATACAGCATTATGTTCTCATTCAACGACGAATGCTAGACGACAACCTCTTAACATGGAACGCATCGCATCGATTATGTTTACATCAGGTACAACTGGACCTCAAAAAGCAGTTCCGCAAACTTTCAAAAATCATCAAGCAAGTGCTCAAGCCTGTTATGAAACGTTGGGATTTTCAGATGAGTCAAGATGGCTAACAGTTTTACCTATTTATCACATATCGGGATTAAGTATCATTATTAGAAGTGTTTTGTATGGGTTTACAGTGTATTTAAAAGAAAAATTCGACGATGGAGCTATTTTAGCATGCATACAACATAAACACATTACACATCTTTCGCTTGTTCCGCAAACGTTAATTCGCTTAATGCAATCAGGGTTGAAAAAACCTTACACGCTTAAGAGAATTCTTCTTGGTGGTGCAAAATTAGATAGTACATTGATTACAAAAGCATTAGAATATCAGCTTCCAATTTACAACTCGTTTGGCATGACTGAAACATGTTCTCAATTTTTAACTGCATCACCAGCAATGTTGAATCAACGTCCTAACACGGTAGGATGTGTAAGTGCACAACAATGTATAAAAATTAAAGACGTGAATAGTGATGGGCATGGGGTGCTATTTGTTAAAGGTGATAATGTTATGAATGGCTATCTTTATCCTGAATCAATTAACGCTTCAATGTTTGACGAGGAAGGTTATTTTAACACTGGAGATATAGCAAGCATAGATGGTGACTATGTAACGATATATGACCGGCGAAAAGATTTAATCATTAGTGGTGGAGAAAATGTGTATCCTTTTGAAATTGAATCGAAAGCCAAATCACTAAAAGGTGTTAAAGATGCGATGTGTGTAGGGACACCAGATGATAAATGGGGTGCGGTGCCCGTATTATATATTGTGAGTGAACTCGGTGAAACTGTGATTCCTATTTTAGAAAACTATTTGAAAGAGCAACTTGCAAAATTTAAACTTCCAAAAGCGATTTATATAGTGGAAATGTTACCTTATACAAGTACTGGAAAATTACAACGTCAACATTTAGTAGAGGTAGAAAAATGAAATTCATAGACATTCATTTTTATAATTTTTCACCAAAATTCAAACAACCTATCATGACGCCTAAAACGACGATGACACAACGGAAAGCTCTTGTAATAGGTTTGGTTGATGAGCAAGGCAAAGAATGGTTTGGAGAAGCAAATGTATTTGAGACCAACTGGTATTATAAAGAAACAATTATCGATGTTAAACATGCCATTTCACAATGGTTTTGTTCAATTAAAAATCAAACATTTACGCGTTTTGAAGAAGTTATAGCTTGGTTAGATAAGTTAAATGATAAGCCAGCTGCACGTGCTACATTAATAATGGCAATATATCCGATATTTCATACACTACCTACTTTTAATGTGCCAACCGTTCAAACGATTAATGGGGACTTCAATGAAAGAGTTTTAAATTTGAATGACACTGCACGTCTAAAATTAAAGTGGTCTTCAGATATATTAGAACAAGTGCATATGATACGTACGATTTATCCTGATGTGCCAATGAGTATAGATGCCAATCAAACTTTGACTGAGGCAAATATTCCTACTTTAAATGCATTAGGGAAAGAAGAGATTGCATATATAGAGGAACCTTTTGAAGATTTAAGGTTGATGGGGGATAAAGGTATGCTGCCACCAATAGCGATTGACGAGTCTGCTACGTCATTAGAACGTATTTTACAACTAATTCATACGTATCCGATTTCAGTAGTGGTACTTAAACCATTTCGTCTTGGAGGCATCGATAGAGCATTAAGTGCTATGACATATTTGCAAGACAAAGGTTTAAAAGTCGTTATTGGTGGCATGTATGAAACGGCTTTAAGTCGTTATTTTACAGCCCTAATTAGTATTCATGGTGATTTTGCAGGAGATGTGACACCGCACGGCTATTACTTTGAACATGATTTATGTGAGACGTCAGGTCAACTTCAACAAGGTGAATTGAAATTTGAACCGCCTCAAATTGATCGTCAACTTTTAGAGCCATATTAGTGCTTTTTATCTTTTTTAAGAGGAACAGGATCAAAGCCGCCTTTATGTAGGGGATGGCATTTTAAAATACGTTTAACCCCTAACCACGTGCCTTTCAACGCACCATGAACCTGAATCGCTTCTATGGTATAGTTTGAGCATGTTGGATAAAATCTACACGATGGCGGTGTGAGTGGAGATATAAATTTTTGATAAAATCGTATAGGTAATATAAATAGTTGTCTCAAGCTTGGACCTCCTCTTATTATTTTAGCTTAATTTTAACACAGTTTGTAAAGGGGAAAAGGAATTGGAGTTTATTGACCAGAAAAATCAACATATTAAATTACGTTATTGCAAACCTAATGACCGACCTACGGGAGATCATGTGTTAGGTTTAACATTGTATCGTAATACAATGTTATTTACAAAGCATCGTCTGAGAGGCATAGAGTTCCCTGGGGGTAAGTGTGAAAAAGGAGAATCAACACTTCAGGCGTTAGCGAGGGAAATTTATGAGGAAACAGGTGGACATTTACAGACAGCTTACTATATTGCGCAATATACTGTAACAAATGCGCAACGGTCTTTCACAAAGGATGTTTATGTCTGTATTATAGATGCGATTGAGCCTAAAGTAGACTATTTTGAAACGCATGGCCCAATTCGTTTTCAATCTATTGAAGAGGTGCCTAAAGGTGATAAAAGTTTTTTGTTAGAAGACCCAGCCATTTTAAAATGTGTTGAGAGGATGACGGAGCTTGGATTTTACGACACGTAAGTTAATGCCTGCAGATATTCAAACACATGTTGTTGAAGAATTGTCTTATTACGTAGATGGTTTAATTGTAAAAGGGTTATGCCTCACACCCAAAAAATGTGTGAAACGTATTATTGTCTATTTAAGAGGTGGAAAAGGACAAGTGGGGCGCGTTCGTTTAGCGCGGTTGCTGCAATTTATTCAGCCCCATACACTCGTATTTGCGCCTTATTATAGAGGGAATAATGGCAGTGAAGGACGAGATGAATTCGCCGGCGAAGATTTAAATGATGTCGAGGTGGCAACAAGGATTTTAAAATCTCAATATCCGAAAGCTTATATCCATTTTATAGGTTTTTCGCGAGGTGGTATTCAAGGTTTATTAACTTTTCAACGTATTCCTGTGCATAGCTATATCATTTGGGGTGGTGTAAGTGACCTAAAATTAATGTTTGAAGAACGCGTAGATTTAAGAGACATGTTAAAGCGCATGATAGGTCATCCTCAAAAAGCAATAAAAGCATATGAAGCTCGGGATGCCTTAAAATTCATCGAGAAATCATCACCACCTGTACTCATTATTCATGGAGGCAAGGATCACCAAGTGGGGATTAAGCATGCCTATGTGTTAGAAGCACGACTTCAACAAAAAGATGTGATGTTCGACACATTGTATCAATTAGAAGAGGGACACGTCCCTAAGCCTAAAGCGATGCAAAAAGTTTTAGCATATATACAATCTTGGATGGAGACGATTGAAGAGAATAAAAAAAGCTGTGGTACATGAAAATCATGTATCACAGCTTTTGATTTATCCTTTAAAGCCACCAGTTTGTTCTAGATGTTGAGTATCTTCACCGAATTTTTTGAAGTTTTCTTTAAAACGTTCAACTAATTCTTTTGCTTGCGTAGTATAGGCTTCTTTATCTGTCCATGCATTGATTGGTTGTAAAATTGTGGTAGGTACATCTTCAACCGCTTTTGGAATATTTAATCCGAAAATATGATCTTTTTCAAACTCAGCATTTTTTAGTTTGCCACTAATAGCGTCATTCACCATTTTACGTGTATGGCGTAGTTCGATACGATTTCCGATACCATATTTACCACCAGTCCAACCTGTATTCACTAAATATACATCCACATCATGTTTGTCAATTAAATCACCAAGTAAATCCGCGTATACTTTAGCATTTAACGGTAGGAATGGAGCGCCAAAACATGTTGAGAATGAGGGTTGAGGTTCTGTAATACCACGTTCTGTCCCCGCAAGTTTTGATGTAAATCCACTTAAGAAATGATACATCGCTTGATCTTTGGTTAATTTAGAAATTGGAGGTAACACGCCAAATGCATCTGCAGTCAAGAAAATGATGGTATTTGGATGAGATGCTTTAGATGGTACGACAATGTTGTCGATGTGATGAATTGGATATGCAGCACGTGTATTTTCAGTGAGTTTATTGTCATCAAAATCCACATAACCATGTTCATCTACAACGCAATTTTCTAAAACAGTACCATATCGAATGGCATTAAAAATTTGGGGTTCTTTTTCTTCTGACAGATGAATGGCTTTTGCGTAACAGCCACCTTCAATATTAAAGACACCATTTTCATTCCATCCATGTTCATCATCACCGATTAATTTACGATTTGGATCAGCGGATAAAGTGGTTTTACCTGTGCCAGATAATCCAAAGAATAATGCAACATCACCTTTATTACCTACATTAGCCGAGCAGTGCATACTCATAATGTTTTGTTCTGGTAATAAATAATTCATCACAGAGAAAATAGATTTTTTCATTTCGCCTGCATATTCCGTGCCCCCGATTAAAACCGTTTTATGCTTAAACGAAATGATTACAAAGGTTTCTGAACGAATGCCATCTTTTTCTGGATTTGCTTTGAATGTAGGTGCAGAAATAATCGTAAAATCAGCTTTTATTTTTGCAGCCTCTTCTTTAGAGTTTGGTTTGATAAATAAATTTTGTGCAAATAAGTTATGCCACGCAAACTCATTGACGACTGTTAAATCGAGCTGTGAATCTTTATCACTACCTGCATAACCATTGAAAACAAATATCTCATCTTTACTGTCCAAATAATCAATCACTTGATAGTATAAGTTTAAAAACTTTTCCTCTGAAATAGGTTGATTAATTGTGCCCCAATCAATATCATCTTTTACTTGAGGATTGTCTACAATATATTTATCTTTTGGAGAACGTCCAGTATAAACGCCCGTTTTTGCATTGATGGCCCCGAGTTCTGTTAATTCAGCTTCGTCTCGTTTTAATATTTTGTTATAAAGTTCTGTTGTTGTAAGTTGAAAATGAGATGAAGGCTTGTCTTTTAAAGCGTCAATTGCTTGTGTGTCAAACGACATGATTTTATCCCTCCAATAGTTATTTCGGAAATGTAAGCCTTTACAATTCAAGAGTATAACACATTGATTTCATAATCCATACCAAAATTAGGTAATTTGGAGAGAAAAATAGTAAAATAATTAGGTTGTTAAATCGCTTTTATATTTGTGTAACATAAGACGAAACTGAATTGACACTATTAAAAAATTTATGTAATATAGGACTAACGGATTCTCTTATCCTGAGTGGTGGAGGGACATGGACCCAATGAAACCCAGCAACCTCTTCTTTCAATAGAAGAAAGGTGCCAAACCGTTTGCAGACATATATAGTCTGAACGATAAGAGCGAATGGACGTTAAAGGCCTACTCTCTATTTTATAGTGTGAAAGGCTTTTTTTATTGGCTCAGTCACAGAGAGAACTTCGTAATAAAATTTAAAGGAGCTTAATATGACTTACAATAGACGCTTATTTACTTCAGAATCAGTTACTGAAGGACATCCAGATAAAATTGCCGATCAAATTTCTGATGCGATTTTAGATGAAATTTTGAAAGGTGACCCTAATGCGCGTGTAGCATGTGAAACGACTGTTACGACGGGGATGGCGTTAATCGCTGGTGAAATCACAACATGTACATATGTAGATATTCCTAAAGTTGTGCGCGAAACGGTTAAAGAAATCGGCTATACGCGTGCAAAATATGGTTATGACTACAAAACAATGTCAGTGCTTACAGCAATCGATGAACAATCGCCAGATATCGCACAAGGTGTGGATCGCGCTTTAGAATATCGTGAAGATAATCAAGATGAGGTTCTAAATACGGGTGCTGGCGATCAAGGATTAATGTTTGGTTATGCCACTAACGAAACAGATACATTTATGCCATTACCAATTGATTTGTCTCATAAATTGTCTAAACGCTTAACAAAGGTGCGTAAAGATGGTACGTTAAGTTATTTAAGACCAGACGGTAAAGTTCAAGTTACTGTTGAATATGATGAAAACAATCAACCAAAACGTATTGATACCATCGTTATTTCATCACAACATCATGAAGATATTGAATTAAAAGATATTCAAGATGATTTAAAGAAACATGTGATTTATCCTACAGTTGATAAAAAGTTAATCGATGAGGATACAAAGTTCTTTATCAATCCTACAGGCCGTTTTGTTATCGGTGGTCCTCAAGGGGATGCTGGTCTTACAGGGCGCAAGATTATCGTTGATACTTACGGCGGTTATGCGCGCCATGGTGGCGGTGCATTTTCGGGTAAAGATCCGACAAAAGTAGACCGTTCTGCTGCGTATGCTGCACGCTATGTAGCTAAAAACATTGTCGCTGCAGGCCTAGCAGATAAATGTGAAGTCCAAATTGCATATGCAATTGGTGTCGCGCAGCCTGTATCTATTTCAATCGACACGTTTGGGACAGGCAAAGTTTCAGAAAGTATCCTCATTGAAGCGGTAAGACAAAACTTTGATTTACGACCTGCTGGGATTATTAAAATGTTAGACTTACAACGTCCTATTTACAAACAAACTGCTGCATATGGTCATTTTGGACGCAATGATATTAATGTTCCATGGGAAAAAACGGATAAGATCGATATTCTTAAACAATCAGTAGAAGCATTAAAATAAAGTTTTCTTAATTAAGATTCGCGATTTGATTCGCTTTTTTATATAATGATGATAATAAAGCAAATGAAGAAAAGGTAGGTAATTGTTCATGTCACAATTAGATCCCATTCAAATTGGGTTAATCGTTGCGAGTGCCCTCGCACTTTTGTTTCTAATCATGTTTCTCTTTGCCTTGCGCAGTAAGAAAAAAGTGAAAGAAACGTATTCGAATCAATTTCAATCTAAAGAAGAAAAATTAAATCATGAGCATAAGGAAGCTCTTGAAAAAGCACGTATTGAAAAGAAAAAATCAGATACGCGTCATAAAGAGCAATATGACTCTATGTTGTCATCAAAAAATCGTGAAATCGATGCATTAAAATTATTCTCAAAAAATGATAGTGAATATATTACTGATATGCGCTTATTGGGAATTAGAGAACGTCTAGTTAAAGAAAAGCGTATTCGTCCTGAAGATATGCATATCATGGCGAATATCTTTATGCCAACTAACACTTTAGAAGACATTACGCGAATTAGTCATCTTGTATTGACACGTACAGGTCTCTATATTATTGATTCAGAATTGTTAAAAGGACATGTATACCAGGGTGTCAGTCAAAATCAATTTAAAGACAATCCTATGATGGAACACGTATTTAAAACGTTAAATTTAGATGGACAATCTCCTCAAACGATTGTACTTGATCAAAATGAAGAGAGACAAGCGCTTTCAGTAGTAGATTATACGTCTCAACTTGAATCAATTGAAAAGCTGGCAACGACATTGCAACAAAAGCTAAACCTTAAATATGCGCCAACAGCAATTCTTTATTTTAATCCAAGACATGATGGTGACATCACGATTTCAAATTATGCTTCACAAAGTGGAACTAAAGTATTAGTCGGACCTGCACAACTTGATGAGTTCTTTAATAAGTTTGTTTTCCACGGACGCATTCAATATGATGTGAATGATTTGCAAGCAATTATGGACGAAATTGAATCATTTAATTAGATTGTGCAGCCGCCTTTCTAGTTTAATTTCAATGTATGTTAAATCAATTAAATAATAGGCTAGGCGAAAGAGTAGGGCATTAAGTGTCCTACTCTTATTTTGATTCTACTGTTACAAGTGTAGGTCATGTGTTTTATTAAGAATGAGACAAAAAAATTTACGTATGTTTTAACCTTCGTTATGATTAATTTGAATAAAGAAAGGGTGAAGATGATGAATAATGTAACATTTTACAATGGTAATGAGATGCCTCAAATTGGATTAGGTGTTTTTCGAGTACAAAACGATGATACAGCCAAAGAAGCGGTTAAACATGCCATTTTGCATGGATATCGTAGTATTGATACCGCAATGATTTATAACAATGAAGAAAAAGTAGGAGAAGGCATTAAAGAAGCACTCGCTGCATCTCATCTTCAGCGAGAGGATTTATTTATAACTTCTAAAATATGGTTACAAGATTACGGTCGTCACAACGTTGAAGCGGCTTATGAAAGATCTTTAAAGTCATTAGGTCTAGATTATTTAGATTTGTATTTAGTACATTGGCCAGGTCTAGATGACACAGTAATGATTGACACATGGAAGGGGATGGAAGACTTATACAAAGCGGGTAAAGTTAAAAATATTGGGGTCAGTAACTTTAATATTGAACATATGGATCAACTATTATCAGAAACTTCAATTAAACCCGTCATTAATCAAGTCGAATTTCATCCTTATTTAACACAAGAAAACTTAAAAGCGTACCTTGAAGCTCAAAATATTAGAATGGAATCCTGGTCTCCATTAATGAATGCGCAAATTTTATCTGATGATTCTGTACAAAGTATTGCAAAAGAAGTTCACAAATCTCCAGCTCAAGTGATTGTGAGATGGAATATACAACAAGGTGTTGTGACAATACCTAAATCTATTACGCCAACACGTATTGAGGAAAATATAAACGTTTTTGATTTTGAGTTATCACAAAAGCAAATGGATCAATTAAATGCTTTAAATCAAAATAAGCGTATAGGTCCTGACCCTTTAACTTTTAACGGAAAATAATCTCTTACAAACGACTAATGATAGACTTATGATTAGTAAAACAAGCCACCAACATTTATTTAGTCACATGTTGGTGGCTTTAAGTGTCTGTTATTAATATAGGTTGATGAATGATATACAATTACTCTATTATTGTTAAGTTGACTTAAATGCTTTTAAAGATTTCACGTTACATTAGAGATGTTTAGTTAAAAAAATATTGTGAAATTGCGTAACCAGCAATGACACACACTAAACAACCTATATATTGAAAAAAAAGTAAATGTATAACTTGAACCCATTTTTGTTGTTTGATAAGTGAGGAAAGTTCAAGTTGTAAAGTAGAAAAAGTAGTGAAGCCACCGAGCACACCAACTGTAAGAAAAAGGGTTGAGTGACTTTCAGATATGAGCAATGGGCTTAATATACCAAACATAAAACAACCGGCTAAATTGATAAATAATGTGGCGATAGGAAAAGTGGTGAATTTCAATTTATTAAAGATGTTTGTCAATAAAGCGCGAAAAGTTGCCCCAAGTCCGCCTCCTAAGATGATGAGTAGGATGTTCATGAAACATCATCCCCTAACTTCAAACCTAAAATACAACAGACGATGCCTAATAAACTACTCAAGGTGAGGTATAAAAAGCCTGTAAACCATGCGTTGATTGAAATAAATGTGAATACCTCAAACTGAAATGTAGAAAATGTTGTTAGTGCGCCTAAACATCCTGTTGTAATCCCTTTTTTTAGATAAGTATGCGTTTCTAGAAAACGAAGCGAATACGTTGATAAAAATCCCATAAAAAAAGCGCTAAACATATTGGCAAGGAATGTGCCTATTGGTAAACCATGCCATAAAGGGAGAAAAGAGAGCATGTAGCGTATTAACGCGCCTAAAGCACCCCCTACAAAAATATATAAATACCCCATGATTAACCCCCTCTATGAGTTTAAATAATGCCGAATAAGTATAATGCTGATGCAATTTGAAATAATAAAACACAAAAAATAATCCATGGCATTATCTTCGCCGCACGGTGAATCCAACTTTTGCTTTCAGGCAAATATTTAATAGATTTGTCAGCAAATATAATAGTGAAGACAAGAATGAGTGCATTAACAAATACACTTACGATAATAATTTTTACGATACTATTAAAATGCAAATGTAAAAGTGGATTGAATGCATTACAATATAAACTAAGTAGCAAAAATAATACACTTAAATAAAAATATTTCTTTGATTTTGACATGCGTGTGCCTCCTTATCGTTTAATATCATATCATATTATATTTTATTTTCTTAAAAAAATGGTTACTTTCATCATCTGCAAGCGTAAATATAGCATTTCTATCCTAAAAAATGATATAACATTAATATCAACTTATACATCTAGGAGGACATTATGAAAAAATTAAATGTACAAGTATTTGCCGATGGTGCAGATATCAATCAAATGAAACAAGCGTATCAAAATAAAGAAGTAGACGGATTTACGACGAATCCAAGCTTAATGGCAAAAGCGGGTGTTAAAGATTACACGCAGTTTGCAAAAGAAGTTGTAGAGGCAATTCCTGATGCTTCTGTATCATTCGAAGTATTTGGAGATGATATGGAAACGATGGAAAAAGAAGCTGAAATCATTCAACAATTCGGTGAGAATATTTTCGTCAAGATACCTATTGTCAACACAAAAGGTGAATCTATGTTACCTTTAATTGAAAAGTTATCTGCTAAAGGTGTTAAGCTCAATGTGACAGCAGTTTACACAATTGAACAAGTAAAAGCAATTACTGATGCAGTTACTGAAGGTGTTGAAACATATGTATCAGTTTTTGCAGGGCGAATCGCTGACACGGGTGTAGATCCATTACCATTAATGAAAGAATCTGTAGAAGTGACACATAGTAAGCAAGGTGTTCAATTACTATGGGCAAGTTGTCGTGAATTATTTAATGTGATTCAAGCAGATGAAATTGGTGCAGATATTATTACGTGCCCTGGTGATGTGGTTAAGAAAATTTCAAATATCGGTAGAGATATTGATGAATTATCTGTTGATACTGTTAAAGGATTTGCTAAAGATATTCAAAGCTCGGGATTAAGTATTTTATAATCGAATCGTTTTGAAAAATAGAGACTCAAACACTTCGATATTTTACGAAGGTTTGAGTCTTTTTAAATAATATAAAAGACAAAGGAGTGCATCATGGGACAAAAAACGTTTAAAACTAAAATTGAAAAACAATTATGGTTTTTGAATAAAAAAGAACGTAGCATTTTACATTCAGAGTTAGAATCTCTTAATGCAGCGACTTTTAAAGCTCAATACCGTACACAAAATCAATTTGTCATCTCGTTTTTATCAAGGCATGTATACAATAATCAACCGAAGTCACAATTACATTTATTGACCACATTATTAGGTTTAATGATTGCAAATACATTGCTACTTGGAATTTTGATTACAGGTTTATTATTGTCTTTATCGTCTATTAAATATTTTATAACACCCACAGCAACTCTAGGCTTAAATAACGTCATCTTGATATTTATATCAAGTATTATCATGATTGTAATTGCTGTAGTTTTTATAAAGCCTGTCAACGGTTATTTAACTAAGCGTTTAATTGACTTTAAACTAAATAGATTGACTTAGAATTAATTGACCTAAAAATAAACTTTCTTTCCATTTTTTTGAACAAAATGTGATAGATTGTTCAACAACCAAGTGTTGGTTATTATTAAAAATAATGCGAGTACGCTCTTGTATTGATGACATCCCGATGACTTGTGTCATATTGATATAGACTTGATATGTGGAACGTTTTGCGAACAAGGGGCAAAGAATCAGTTCAGGAGTAATGAAAATCGGTATATATTGGCCGATGTTTAACATTTCTGATGATAACTTTATTTGAGTGGAATAATGTTTGTGGTGGTTTTGGAGTAACGATTTTATAAATGCGGTCATTGTTAGCGAAGAGTGAAGATTAAAGTGTTTGAACTGTATATTGAGCTGGTGTGTCATGGCGCAAGATGTTTCGAAATATAGAAGGGTATTAAACTGTGTCATTAAAGAAATCCTTTCTTAATTATAATCTAACTGTGCTTTTAAAATGGCATAAGTTTGTTTTTTATAGTTTTTAACTGAACTCAGTGAGCAATGCATCATTTCGTGGATTTCTTTTTGGGTAAAACCGCTGAGGTGAAGGTTTAACCATTTGGCTTGCTTGGAAGATAATTGATGTGTGATTAAGGATAATTGCAGGGGAATATGTGCAGATTGTACTGTGGTGGTAAGATTGTCGATATCACAGGTTAAAGGTATTCGCATCTCTTTTCTTATAAGATCTAAAAGGTAATAATGAAGTTTCGTGCGTATATAACGATGAAAATCGCTTGAACGCGACATATCAAAATGAACTTGCAATTCCCATAGTCGTATTAAAAGCATCTGAAAAATCTCATCATAATTATAAGATATATAGTACCTTTTTAGTAGGTAATGTAAAAATTTTTCATATTTTAAGTATAAAGCGTCAAAATTCATTAAATAAACTCCTAAAATATATATTGACCGGTCATATATAGTCATATCGGTTTAAAATGATTGAGGCACGTGCATTTTTATGATATTTTTAGATTAAATTCAACACTAAAACAATGGTTATGTTAAATTTTTGATATAAAGCGTTATGTTTGTCCGTTTTACGACGTCATTTTATTAAAAAAGACAAAGTGGAGGAATCTATGGACTACGAACATTTAAACTTAGAACATTTCTTTGCACGCAATGATGATTTAGATGTCATTCGTGATCGCGCTAATTTCGTTATGATTAATAATATGACGAAAGAAATGATGTATCGTGATGGTGATATAGAAGGTGCGATTGATTTGACGAAGTACTATTATAAAAATCGCTCTCAAGCAGCAAGTTTTATTATGATGGATTATAACCCACACGAAAAGTAATGAATTTCTTTACATATTCATTACTTTTCTTTTATGAATTCATGACAAGATGTAACTTCAATTGTGTTCGTTCGCTATTGGTGGTAAAATTTGTATTCAAGCGTGAACGTTTAAAAGATGAATGGTTTATTCCATTGAAACAACATAATGAAGAGGTGTGTTTATGAGAAAGCACAAACAAGGTTCATTGATTTCTGTAATCGTGTTACTCATTGTAGCGGCAATTGCAGGGTTTTTATTTTTTTCAATGATCAAAGACCAAATTTTCTTTAAATCAGTCAAGCAAGTAGAACGTGTTGAAAAATTAAATGTGACACTTGATCAGGCTGCAAAAAAACAAATTGATAATTATACAAGTCAACAAGTTTCTAATAAAGAACACACGAATTGGCGTGATGCTTCTCCAACTGAAATTCGAGAAGCAATGGATAGTTCAAGATTTATGGATGATAAAAAACAAAAGTATCAGTTTTTAGATTTGTCTAAGTATCAAGGTATTGATGATAATCGTATTAAAAGAATGTTAATTAATCATCCTACATTGCTCAATCATACAGAAGATTTTCTAAATGCCGCAAAAGCGAAACAAGTGAATGAAGTATACTTAATATCTCATGCCTTACTTGAAACGGGTTCTGTTGCATCAGAACTTTCGAATGGTGTAGAGATAGATGGTAAAAAATATTATAACTTCTATGGTGTAGGTGCGCTTGATGAAGATCCAATAAAAACAGGTGCAGAATATGCTAAGAAAAAAGGATGGGACACACCTGAAAAAGCCATTTATGGTGGGGCAGAATTCATTCATGATCATTATCTAAAAAACCCTGAACAAAACACACTATACAGTATGCGTTGGAATCCTAAAAACCCAGGTGAGCATCAATATGCTACAGATATCAATTGGGCGAAGAGTAACGCAACAATTATGGCTGATTTCTATAAAGATATGAAGACTGAGGGGAAATACTTTAATTGGTATGTCTACAAAGACGATAAGAAACACCAAGATGGTAAAAATCACGAATAATAACAAACCGACTTTCATCATTTGAAGGTCGGTTTTTTATATGGATTAAAGTTAAAACAGCACATAAATTTTACACATGTTGTTATACGTGACATATTATTCGGCTTTATTGTTCTTTCCAAAATAAAAGAAAAACACTACTACGAGAATTAATAATTTAAAACACTTTTTTAGCAAGTGAATCACCTCTAAGATAATGTGGTATAAGTTCATTTATTTTAACATAGAATTTCAATAGTAAAAATTCATTCGATTATTATTAATCTGAGGAAGATTAGGGTAGAATTAAAAGGAAACTTGGAGAAAGGGTGATTAAAATGAGAGTCGCTATTATTGGTATGGGTACAGCTGGCGTGAGTGTATTACGGCATTTAGTGAAGTTTGAAAAGTTTAATCAGTTGGAAGTTGACGTTTATGATAATGATAAAAATATGGGACAAGGAAAACCGTTTCAAGACGATAGTGAAGATTTACTTACTAATGTACCTACCTCTATGATTTCTTTAAATCAAGATAACATTCATGAATTTAAAGAGTGGTATGAAGCACATGATGAATATCAGTATGGAAATGCTGATTATTTACCAAGGTTTGTATTTGGTCATTATATGAGAGACCAACTTGAGACCTTTCATTCCTCTTTTCAAAATATTAATATCATCACGAATGAAGTAACTCAAATGTATATTGAGGAAGCAAATGATGCCATCATACCAAGAACCATTCATATTTGTACTAAAAATGATGAAACAACATGTAAAAAATATGATTATGTCTTTTTAACGATTGGTACTTTAAGTTATAACGATCCATATCATCTCAAAGGCACTAAAAATTATATTCATTCACCTTATCCCGCAAATCGTACATTGGATAATGTCAAAGATACAGATCGAATTGTGATTATAGGTAGCGGTTTAGCAAGTTTAGATGTCATACGCCATACTGTTAAACATCACCAAAATAAACCGATCATTGTAGCCAGTCGAAGTGGTAAAATGCCTAGCGTTCGCGGCGAAATGATTGATATCACATTAAAGTATTTGACGCTTGCACAATTTGATGCGTTAAAACAAAAACATATGGGCTGTGTTCCATTAGATGAAGCGATTGCTTTATTTAAAAAAGAATGTGAAGCGTTAAATATCCCTTTACAAAGGCTGCTTAAGCGACGTAAATACGATGCGATTCGTGATTTAACTTATGATTTGAATCACCCTCAAGAACTTGGTAAATTTCAAAGTTTACTTGAAGTCATCAAAGAAAATATGGATTGGATTTGGAATAGTTTTAGTCGTGATGATCAAGAACAATTTATTCGTAAATATCAACGTTATATCGTTGAAAACTCAAACCCGATGCCTCGAGAAACTGCGCAGTTAGTGTTAGAAAACATTAAATCCGGCCAAATTCAAATCTATTCAGGTTTAGAAGATTTACGTCATTATTACGGTAAATTTAGACTAAAGTTTAAAAATCAAGATGAAGTGCTAAAAGCAGAGGTTGTCATTAATGCAACTGGCGCAAAAAAACATTTATCTCAATTAGATGATGATGACGCATTATTATTAGATATCGCTAATCGACAAATCATTCAATCGCATCCAATGGGAGGTATACAAATCGTTCCTGCAACAAATGAAGTGATTAGTCCGTTATATGGTACCTTAAATAACTTAAGAGCAATTGGACAAATAACAAATGGCGTAAACTATTATCGTAATGGTATTCCTTCAATCGTTCAACAAGCAGTGCGGTCGGTTCAAAATTTGTACGATACTTTAGAAAAACGTGCTATGACGAATCAAGATGATTATGAAAACCATTCATCGCACTCCAAACAAAATGTCAACGCAACGGAAAATTCTGATACCGCTTTTAAAGAACTTCAAGAAAAAGTCGATGTATCACAAAAGCCAAAACATAAAGACGATAAGAAAAATAAAAAAATAAAAAAAGAAAAAGAAGATAAGAAAAAGAAACATAAGAAAAAACATAAGAAGAAAAAGAAACATAAGAAAAAGAAAGAGTAAAAACACGCCGCTTTATGAATCAAATGATTGTAAAATAAAATATGTTAAGCTAATTTAGACTCAAGTGCTTTTATAAGTGCTTGAGTATCTTTTTATCTCATTACAATTTCATATTTTATTCTTTCGGGGCTGGGTGAAATTCCCAACCGGCAGTAAAATTAAGCCTGCGACCCATAGTTATTTAACTATGGCTGATCTAGTGCAAATCTAGAGCCGACAGTGAAAGTCTGGATGGGAGGAAGAATAACGCTAACAAACATAACATGTTTATGTTTATTTGCTGATGAAAAATTTATAGAACATCGGTTTATTTTGTGATGTCTATTTTTCATATTACCTTCCACTCGAATCGACAATCGAGTGGTTTTTTTATTGAGGTGAAAGATTGAATAATTATTTAGATAAAGCAATTTCATTAGCACAGATGGTGGAGGGTCAAACTGGTTTAAATCCACCAGTGGGTGCTGTCATTGTTAAAAATGGTCGTATTATAGGTATGGGTGCCCACTTGAAGCAAGGTGAACGTCATGCAGAAATTCAAGCGATAGACATGGCTGGACCAGAGCAAGTGGTAGGGGCAACAATATATGTTTCCTTAGAACCGTGCTCTCATTTTGGAAAAACGCCTCCATGTGCAAAACGTATCATTGATACAGGGATTTCTCATGTCGTTTATGCAGCACGTGATATTACTTTGCCTGCAACGGGTCATCAGATGATGGAACGTGCTGGTGTTAAAGTAACCTATCGTCCGCATCCAGTTGCAGAACAATTATATGCATCTTTTTTCAAAAGTAAACAATTGGAACGACCCATCGTAACTGTAAAAGTAAGCGCGAGTTTGGATGGCAAACAAGCAACAGATCATTTTGAAAGTCAGTGGATAACAAACCCATCTGTAAAGGAAGATGTCTTTAAATTGCGTCATGAACATGATGCGATTATTACAGGTTCAGGTACGCTAAAATATGATAATCCAAGCTTAACAGTGCGACTTGAAGAAGGGCGACATCCGGTTAGAGTGATTCTAACGCGCTCAGGTCAAATTGATTGGAAGTCCAACATGTTTCATGATGGATATGGACCTATCATCATATATACTGAAAATCATTCATTACAATCTACTTGCTCAAATGTAGAAGTTGTATGCTTAGACAACTGTAATGTAGACAGTGTTTTAAAAGATTTATATTTAAAAGGATTTGGACGTGTTCTTGTCGAAGCAGGTCCAAAGGTTACCTCTCAATTTTTATCATCTAAATTGATAACGCATTTTATTTTATATTTAGCCCCGAAATTAATAGGTGGACAAGGCTTAAATCAGTTTTATCAAACCGAATCGGTGTTTAAGCTTAGTGATACCCACCAATTTGAAATTGTTGAGACATCATTAATAGATACTAATGTGAAAATACTCATGAAAAGGAAGTGACAACATGTTCACAGGTATCATTGAAGAGGTCGGAACAATTCTTTCTATCCGCAAACAAAATCCCACAACACAACTGACCATATCATGTTCTAAAATTCTAAATGATATGTCAATTGGTGACTCGATCAGTGTGAATGGTACATGTTTAACTGTAACCACTTATAATGACCACAGCTTTAGTGTGGACGTTATTCTTGGAACGGAAAATAAAACCTATTTAGGTCAACTTAAAGTTGGTGACCGTGTGAATCTTGAACGTGCGTTACTTGCTACAGGACGACTTGGAGGACATTTTGTTCAAGGTCATGTAGATGGTAAAGGCAAAATTTTACACATAAAAAAGTCTGCCAATGAATGGATTTATACCATCGAGGCGCCTCAAGTCATTATGGCTCAAATGATCCAACAAGGTTCAATTGCGGTTGATGGTATTAGTTTAACTGTATTTGAAAAACATCAATCCAGTTTTAACATTCATCTCATTCCTGAAACACGTCAAGCAACAACGTTATCTCAAAAAAAACAAGGTGATGCAGTGCATTTAGAAACGGATATGTTGTTTAAGTATGTTCAGGCACTCAACACTAACAAAAAAACGCTTGCTATCGATGATTTGTTAAAAGCGGGATTTTAATGGAGGGGTAAGGATGAAATTTGATTCAATTGCGCTAGCATTAGAAGAATTAAAAAAGGGTAAGCCTATTATCGTTTTAGATGATGAAAATCGTGAAAATGAAGGTGACTTAGTTGCAGTAACAGAATGGATGCAAGACGATACCATCAACTTTATGGCCAAAAATGGCCGTGGATTGATCTGTGCGCCTATTTCGAAAGAGATTGCAACTCAAGCAGGTTTAAACCCTATGGTCTATGAAAATAATGATCCTCACAAAACAGCATTTACGCAAAGTATCGACCATGTGTCATCAACAACGGGAATCAGCGCTTTCGAGCGTACTCAAACGGCACGTGCACTCATTCAAGCTGGGATGAATGAACGTACGTTTAACCAACCAGGTCACATTTTTCCATTAATTGCTAAAGACAACGGTGTACTTGCACGGCGAGGACATACAGAAGCGGCTGTCGATTTAGCGTTATTAACTAATGCCAAACCAGCAGGCGTCATATGTGAAATTATGAATGAAGACGGCACAATGGCTCGAGGAGAGCAATTACAAGATTTTAAAGAAAAACACCAATTAAAGATGATTACGATTGAGGCGTTAGTGTCTTATATCAAAGTTAATCGTAAATTAATTAAACAAGAAGCAAAAGTGAAGTTACCGACACGATATGGCACGTTTGACATGATTGGCTTCACATCAGAATTTGATGGTCAAGAACATTTAGCAATTATCAAAGGGGAAATCCAACCTGAGATGAACGTGCGTATTCATTCAGCATGTGCAACAGGTGATATCTTTCATAGTGAACGATGTGATTGTGGTGAACAACTTGAAAAAGCCATGCAGTATATTCATGAACATGGTGGGATTATTTTATATTTGCCTCAAGAAGGTCGAGGCATTGGATTAATGAATAAATTAAAAGCATACGAATTAATTGAACAAGGATACAACACAGTCACAGCAAATGAAGCGCTCGGTTTTGAACCGGATTTAAGAGATTATGATATTGCTGCGCAAATGCTGAAACATTTAGGAGTGTCGTCAGTCAACTTGTTAAGTAACAATCCAGAAAAATTTGAGGGATTAAAAAAATATCACATTGATATAACTGGGCGTGTACCTTTAATCACATGTGAAAATGAGAATAACCATGATTATTTAGAAGTTAAAAAAACTCAAATGGGACATTTAATATAGGAGGAATCGAAATGAAATTTGAAGGTCAGTTAATTGGAGAAGGTTTAAAAATTGGAATTGTAGTGAGTCGTTTCAATGATTTTATTACGAGTCGTCTGGTTGAAGGGGCAAATGATGCACTAATACGACATCAAGTCAATGAAGCGGATATTGATATTGCTTATGTACCTGGCGCTTTTGAACTCCCTATAGTAGCTAAAAAAATGGCTCAGTCAGGTAAATATGATGCGATTATTACTTTAGGTTGTGTCATTAGAGGTGCAACAACACATTACGATTATGTTTGTAACGAAGCGGCAAAAGGAATTGCTAAAGCAAGTGATGATTCGGGTATTCCTGTGATATTTGGAGTTGTAACGACTGAAAATATTGAACAAGCGATTGAACGCGCTGGTACAAAAGCAGGGAATAAAGGCGCAGAAGTAGCTGTAGGAGCTATTGAAATGGCAAACTTACTTAAGGCACTATAACGTGCTCAACACAATGTAGGAAAAATAAACTGCCTTCAATATTCATTAAAGAATGAATATTGAAGGCTATTTTTTGAGGTTAGGTTATCCTTATATTTTATAAAGTTTTAATACAACGTTGATGTTGTGATTTTGTTTCATTTTGTTTGTTACATTTTGATTTTTTTCGAGTAAGACCTAATATTGTTCCTACAACTGCTGCACCACCTAAAACTGCAAGCGTTTTTGGCTTAACAAATTCTTTAAAAGCAAGGGTTAAATTTTGTGGACGTTCCGCAAGTCTTCTCATAAAATAACCAAACCAGTCATCGCCATATGGGACATAAATTGTAAAATGATATCCCTCTTTTGCAATTTGCTCAGCCAGTTCGGTTCTGAAACCGTAAAGCATTTGGAATTCAAATTTAGATTTATCAATATGGTGTTCTTCAGCAAAAGCTTTAACATGATTAATAATATTATGGTCATGTGTTGCAATAGAAGTGAAGTTTTTAGCTTGTAATAAACGTTTTTCGATTAATCGTATGTAATTTTGATCGATTTCATCTTTTGTTTGATAAGCAATATGTGGTGATTCTTTATAAGCGCCTTTCACTAAGCGTAAGCGCAAATCAGGATATTTATCTAATAGAACATCAGCCTTAAATAAATAAGCTTGTATTACTGTTCCTACATTGGTAAATTCGCTTTTTAAGCGATCTAAAGTTTGTGTGACATCAAATAAGCTATCATATTTTTCAGTATCGAAATTAATGTGCATATTATTATAAGACTTTGCAGTATTAACAATTTCGTATACATTGTCATAGGCTAAAGCACGATCGAATTCAATGCCTAGTTGACTTAACTTAATCGACATATGTGCGTCAAGATTATTTTCATGAAGGACTTTCATCACTTCTAAAATTTCATTTTTGGCATCTATCGCTTCTTGGCGGTTATGAACAAATTCTCCAAGGATGTCTACCGTACCAGCGATGTTTTTTTCATTTAACCGTTTGATTGTTCTAACAATATCAGGTAATTGGTTTCCAGCTACAACTTTATTGGCCCCAAGAGAAGGTCCTACTTTTTTAGCAGTCGTATTTAAAAATGTATTGTTAGATAATGCGATAAAAAAATTCTTAACTAAACCCATGTTTATTCCTCCCCATGTCTTTGCATTGCTATTAGTGATAGTGTATCACGATTATATAGAGGAAGAAAACGGTTTCAGCTAAAAGTTTTTAGAATTTAATGAAAAAAGACATCTTTAAAGACATCTTAGCTTCATTTACCAAACCATTATCGCCAATAAGAAAATGGGTTAGGGAATGCGTATAAGGGTAGCACAAAAACTCGAGATGCTATTAGTATTATGATTGTGTGAGTTGCATGTTGGCATCTATAGGTTCCGCTAAGGCTGCTGAAAGTATAGGGAGGTTAAAAATAATGAAAAAACTAAGCATACATTTTAGCAAAAATTTCATTTATTAACTCCTTTATAGTTCGACTTACTTGAACCATATCACAATGCTTTTAATGTCTTGCGAAAATATTGTAAAGGTTCGTTAAAGTTTTCTGTTTGTTAAATTCATGTAAATATTACACTTATAAACTTAACGATATCTTTAAAAATAATTCGCATTAGCCATGTTAAAATAGTATTAAGCATAATTAAGGGAGTTTTGAAATGTTTAGAGATTTAGTATTTTACACATTAGGAACTGAGCTAGATACGTTTTTTCAATATTTCATATTTGAACTTATATTATTAACACTCGTTGGATTAGCGATAGTCTTGATTACAAAAAAATTATGGATGGCCATAGCTATAATTGTTGCATTAAATCTTGTTGATGCCGCAATAGTAGGGAACTTCAATGCGACGCAAGGACAAGGCACTTTAATAGGACAATTTTTCTTAATGATAGTTGCTAAATTCTTCCCTACATTTTATGAGGTATTATTAGTTGTGTTAATTTCGCGTATTCCATTTTTAAGACGCAAATTTAAGTTGGCATAAAATTGAATGAATCATGGTCACGTACGTTTAAGGTCAATCATAGACTTGAACGTACGTTTTGTATTTGATGGCGCATTTTGGCAAGAATTGATAAGATGAAAATAAAGATTTCTGAAACAGGAAGGAACAAATCGTATGTGGAAATGGGAAACAGAAAATGAAGCAAAAGGTGTCGTCGTTATAATACATAATATGCTAGAACATACTGGACGCTACGCTTATGTAATCACGCATTTACGTCGTAATGGATATCATGTCATTATGGGTGATTTGCCTGGACAAGGACAAAGTTCTCGCACAAAAAAAGGGCAAATTGAACATTTTGATGTGTACCAAGAACGTGTGCTAGAATGGGTCCAAATTGCTGAAGAATATCATTTGCCAACTTTTATTATTGGAGTAGGATTGGGCGGTCTTATAGCGGTCAATGTACTAGAAAAATTTGAATTGCATTTAGAGGGGCTTGTCTTACTTTCTCCATTATTTGCATTTCATCAAACCAATCAAACGAGAAAACATATGGTAACGTCACATATTGGTGATGTGTCTAAAAGCGCTAAATTTGAGTTAGGATTTAATATTGAAACTTTAACGACTAATCCAGAAGTTCAAGAAGAAACAGCTAAAGATGCCCTAATGCTCAAAAAAGTGAGCTACCATTGGTATAAACAAGTCGTTCAGGCGATGAAAAAAACACTAGACCATTTGAATCAGCTACCCAAAATGCCTCTATGTGTAATGTATGGTACGCATGATACGTTGTCGGATGTAACCGTTACACAACAGGTAATACGTCAATGTATGTGTGATGAAATGTACTACAAAGCATGGCCTGAGATGGTACATGAAATCCATAATGAACCAGAGCGTGAAGCTGTGATGCGTTATGTATTAAGTTTTTTAAATAATCGGGTATATGCTGCGGGTTTTGTTGTTGAAGATCAAGAAACGTTATAAGTGACATGCTTATGACAATCATATGTAAAATATTGCATGCAAATAGAATTCGTGGTAAATTAATAATGTGAAAAATATCACATAAAACATAATTGATTAAAGGACTTCGTAGATAGGAGCGTGTCAGTATGTCAAAAAAAGGTAACAAAGTTGTTTTAGTAGGTAATGGTGCAGTAGGTGCTAGTTACGCATTTACTATGGTAAGTCAAGGTGTGGCAGATGAATTGCTCATCATTGATATTAATGAAGATAAAGTACGTGGTGACGTACTTGATTTAAACCATGGTGCACCTTATGCGATGTCTCCAGTAAAAGTAAAAGCAGGTAAATATGAGGATTGTGGCGATGCAGATTTAATCGTAATTTGTGCAGGGGCACCTCAAAAAGTTGGAGAAACGCGTCTTGATTTAGTTGAAAAAAATGCAAAGATATATAAAGGTATTATTACTTCTATTATGGACAGTGGTTTTGATGGCATCTTCTTAATTGCAGCGAACCCTGTAGATATTTTAACGTATGTAACTTTAAAATATTCTGGTTTACCTAAACATAAAGTGATTGGTTCAGGTACGATTTTAGATACAGCACGTTTCAAACATCTTTTAAGTGAGGCATTTGATGTAGCACCTTCAAGTGTACATGCTAATATTATTGGTGAACATGGTGACTCTGAAGTACCGGTATGGTCTAGTGCAACAATTGCAGGCGTATCATTATATGATGAATTGAAAAAAGATCCAGAAAAAAGTCATCTCATTGAAGACATTTATGTTCAAACACGTGATGCTGCGTATGACATTATTAAAGCAAAAGGTGCGACATATTATGGTGTTGCAATGGGATTAATGCATATTTCTAAAGCGATTTTACGCAATCAAAATGTTGTTTTAACTGTTTCAAGTTATCTTGAAGGTGAATACGGTCATGAAGGCGTATATACAGGTGTACCTACACTAATCAATGGTGAAGGTGCTGTGAAAATTATTGAAACACCTTTAAATGATGATGAAAAAGAAAAATTCGCGAAATCGTGTAAAGTGTTAAAAGACATGCAAGATTCTATTGAATATTTATTCGAATAATGCTTTAGTGAATATTAAATAATAAGGACATAAGTTCATAGTTTGATGAATTCATATGATTAAGCTTTTCATGATTAGGGTACACATATCATAATGAATAATGTATCAATTATAAAGGATAATCTATAATGGAGGCTTAATCATGGTAAAAAAATCAAAATATGATGTAAGTGATATCGTTCTTTTGGATAATCTACAAAAGCAAGTTGAAGCTATCTTTGATGAAATTGATAAGCAATTTGATTTATCAAAAGAAGAATTTCTGATTCTACTCACATTGTGGGATAAAGGTTCAATGACGCTCAAAGACATGGACAAATACGTTAAAGTAAAAGCTTATAAACGAACAAGAACGTTTAACAATTTAGTAGAAAAGAAATGGATTGTTAAAGAACGCCCTTCAGATGATGAACGCACTGTGATTATCCACTTTAATGAGAACAAAGCACAAAATAAACAAGAATTAATTGATTTCACATGTTCTGCCATTGAAAAACGTCAAGACAATTTAACAAATCAACTTCATTCCATAATAAATGGATGCGAATTATAACCCGTAGTATGCGGAAACGGAAAATACGTATCTCATAGTAAAGAATTCGCATGAGTTTGTGTTAACTTAAAAGAATTAACGGAAGTGAGACCTAATCTCACTTCCGTTTTTCTATACCTATAATGTAAGGTGGATGATTTTGTTGATTGATAAATTCATATTTAATAACGTGTGCGATGGTTTGATCTAATTGTTCAAAGTAAGCATTTAAGTGCTTGCTTTCTTCAAAACCTTCAGGATGTCCTGGGTAGATGGCGAAAACAATGATGCCCTCTGGACGCAACTGTTTGAATATGCTTTCAAATGCGTTAATAGTAGTTGTTGCATGTGTAACGATGGTTTTATCTCCTTTAGGTAAATAGCCTAAATTGAATAACGCTGCGCTAACTTTATGTTGATGGGATGTCTCCATATGCTCAGTGATAAGTTCATGACCAGTATGAATGACGGAAACGTTTGAATATGATGACACTCTTTGACGCGTATTTTCAATTGCTTGAGGTTGTATATCGCATGCATAAACATGTCCTTCCGGAACACATTGTGCTAGAAACTCTGTATCATAGCCATTGCCACATGTACCATCTATGACGACACTGTCTTCTTGGACATGTGACATAATTAATGACTTTGCAAAGGGTAAGACACGTGGAACTATCATCTAATAACCTTCCCTTTAGCTTTAAACTTTTGACCTTGCACAGTATTTCTACGTTTTAATTCAGCGTCAATTTCATTTAAAACTTCCCATTTATTTACACTCCACATCGGACCTACCATTAAATCAATAGGACCATCACCTGTAATTCGGTGTACAATCATAGACGGTGGTATAATTTCTAGTTGATCGCAAACTAAGTTAATATATTCTTCTTTAGTCATAAATTGTAAGTGTCCTTTTTCATATTGTTTTACCATCGGTGTGCCTTTTAATAAATGAAGTAAATGTATTTTGATACCTTGAACATCCATATGCGAAACGACGCGTGCGGTTTCCATCATCATGTCATAATTTTCACCAGGTAAGCCATTTATAATATGACTGCATACATTAATATTGTGCTGTCTCAGCTTTTTAACACCTTCTTCATAACACGCCATGTCATGTGCACGATTGATAAGGTCTGAGGTTTCTTGATGAACGGTTTGAAGACCAAGTTCGACCCACAAATAGGTGCGTTTGTTAAGTTCAGCTAAATATTCCACAACATCATCAGGTAAACAATCTGGACGCGTTCCAATCGAAAGCCCAACTACACCTTCTTCATTTAATGCAGCTTCAAATTTTTCGCGTAAAACATGTACGGGTGCATGCGTATTTGTAAAAGCTTGAAAATAGGCAATATATTGACCCTCATGCCACTTTTCATGCATCTGGTCTTTGACTTTTTGGAATTGAACATGAATTGCATCAGCACGATTTCCAGCAAAATCACCACTCCCAGCGGCTGAACAAAATGTACATCCCCCATGTGCAACGGTACCATCTCGGTTAGGGCAATCAAAACCACCATCTAATGCGACCTTGAAAATTTTTTGACCAAAGTGTTGCTTAAGGTGATAATTTAGCGTATGATACCTTTTGTTTTCAAAAGCGTAGGGAAAGTATTTACCCATTTGGTGAAACTTCCTTTCTATATACAATGTATTTCAAGATTTTAACATATTTTACGTTGGACGTGTTATAGTGAAAAAATAAAGACAAAGAAATAAAGAGGTGTCGCACATATGAAAATGCCGAAAGAAATATGGTGGCTTGTGATAGGGATGGCTATTAATATCACAGGTGCCAGTTTTTTATGGCCATTAAATACAATCTATATGAATGAAGTTTTAGGGAAGTCTTTAAGTACTGCGGGGATTGTATTAATGGTAAATGCTTTTGGTATGGTCGCTGGTAATTTAATAGGGGGTTCATTATTTGATCGTTTAGGTGGATACAAAACGATTATGCTAGGGACGTGGATAAGTTTATTCGCAACTGCTGGATTGAACTTTTTTCATGGGTGGCCATGGTATGCGCTGTGGTTGATTATTTTAGGATTTGGTGGTGGCATGATTATTCCTGCAATTTATGCAATGGCTGGTGCTGTATGGCCGCGTGGTGGTCGTCAAACATTTAACGCGATATATTTAGCACAAAATATAGGCGTTGCTGTAGGCGCTGCGTTAAGTGGATTTGTAGCTGAACTAAGTTTTAATTATATCTTTTTAGCGAATCTCATGATGTACGTAATATTTTTTGTTGTAGCCATGTTTAACTTTAAAATGGAATATCATGCGACCGTTAAAACTGCGGAAACGCTAGAGGGTATGACGCATGTGCAAAATAAAAAACATTTCAATGCATTAATTTTACTATGTGTCATGTTTGCAATCTGTTGGATAGCTTACGTACAGTGGCAAACGACAATAGCTTCATTCACTCAAGAAATTGGAATTTCAATGAGTCAGTATAGCTTATTGTGGACAATTAATGGTTTGCTTATTCTGTTAGGGCAACCTTTAATCTCACCTATTATTCATATTCTTAAAGGTCAGCTTAAAAAGCAACTTTATGTGGGCGTATGCGTATTTATTATTTCATTTTTTGTCACTAGCTTTGCGCAAAGTTTTACAATGTTTATTGTCGGAATGGTGATATTAACATTTGCTGAAATGTTTGTGTGGCCAGCAGTACCTACAATTGCAAATACCTTGTCTCCTAAAGGTAGAGAAGGCGTGTATCAAGGGATAGTTAACTCTGCATCTACTGTTGGCAAAGCTTTTGGACCATTAATTGGTGGTATACTCGTAGATGTATTTAATATGCAAGTGATGTTTTTATTTATGATAGGCTTGTTAATGATTTCTATTGGTTTTATCTCTATATTTGATAGACGTATTGACAAGAAAATGTTATACCGTTAAGTATCGTTATTAGCTTGCATAATCGTAATAAATTTCATATGATAGTATTAAATCATATGAGAAGCACGTCTCAACAAGTTATTGTATCTTGCTTCGATGAACACAAGGATTTGTTTTACGCTAATAAAATAGATCAAGGAGTAGTAATTCATTGGTATTTCTACAGAGAGTTAGTGGTGCTGAAAACTAACGTTATACGATGAATGAACTTGCCGTATATCAAATATAATTTAATGACATCTCAATCCATTATGTAATGAAGCGCACACAAGTGAACGAGGGTGGTACCGCGGTGAAAATCGTCCCTTTTTTATAAAAACATAATTGGTTGAGGTGTTTTTTTAATCAGGAGGAATTGTCGTGAATTTTAATCATCAAGAAATTGAGAAAAAGTGGCAGAACTATTGGCTCGAAAATAAAACATTTAAAACTGAAGATCATTTAGGTCAAAAGAAATTTTATGCACTTGACATGTTTCCATATCCATCAGGCGCAGGTTTACATGTAGGTCATCCGGAAGGGTATACGGCTACAGATATTATTTCTAGATATAAACGTATGCAAGGGTACAATGTTTTGCATCCAATGGGATGGGACGCATTTGGCTTACCAGCTGAACAATACGCATTAGATACAGGTAACAGTCCTGCAGAATTTACCAAAAGAAATATTCAAACATTTAAACGTCAAATTCAAGAACTAGGTTTTAGTTATGACTGGGATCGTGAAGTTAGCACAACGGACCCCGATTACTATAAATGGACACAATGGATTTTTATTCAATTATATAAAAAAGGTTTAGCTTATATTGATGAGATTCCAGTAAACTGGTGTGAAGCATTAGGCACGGTTTTATCAAATGAAGAGGTTGTAGATGGCGTGTCAGAACGCGGTGGACACCCGGTTGTTCGTCGTCCTATGAAACAATGGGTTTTAAAAATTACTGCTTATGCAGATCGACTATTAGAAGATTTAGAAACGTTAGATTGGCCAGAATCAATCAAAGACATGCAACGTAATTGGATAGGTCGTTCTGAGGGAGCTAAAGTCTCATTTAAAGTTGAGCAAAGTGAAGACAAGATTGACGTCTTTACAACACGCCCAGACACTATTTACGGAGCAACATTTTTAGTACTTAGTCCTGAGCATACATTAGTAAATCAAATTACTACGCCAGAACATCTTGATACAATAACACGATATCAACAAGAAGCGGCTAAAAAATCAGATTTAGAACGTACGGATTTGGCTAAAGAAAAAACAGGTGTATTTACTGGTGCTTATGCACTTCACCCTTTATCAGGCGAGCGTATACCAATTTGGATTGCTGATTATGTATTATCGACTTATGGCACAGGCGCTGTTATGGCTGTTCCAGGTCATGATGAACGTGATTTTGAATTTGCGCAAACGTTTGATTTACCTGTCAAATATGTTATCGAAGGAGAACTAACGAATGGTGTTTATAGTGGCGACGGTAGCCACGTTCATTCGAATGAATTAAATGGTTTAAATAATAAAGATGCAATGTCAAAAGCGATCGCATTGTTAGAAGCTAAAGGTTTAGGTGAGAAAAAAGTTAACTATAAATTACGTGACTGGTTGTTCAGCCGCCAACGATACTGGGGTGAACCAATTCCAATAATTCATTGGGAAGACGGTTCTATCACAACGGTTCCTGAAAGCGAATTACCATTACTTCTTCCTAAAACGGATGAAATTAAACCATCTGGTACTGGTGAATCTCCTTTAGCGAATATCGAATCGTTTGTCAATGTGGTCGACCCTGAGACAGGTATGAAAGGTCGACGTGAAACGAATACGATGCCACAATGGGCAGGTAGCTGTTGGTACTACTTACGTTATATTGACCCTAAAAATGACCAAATGTTAGCAGACCCTGAAAAATTAAAACATTGGCTACCTGTTGATTTGTATATCGGTGGCGTAGAACACGCAGTGTTACACTTATTATATGCTCGTTTTTGGCATAAAGTGCTTTATGATATTGGTGTTGTACCTACAAAAGAACCTTTCCAAAAATTATTCAATCAAGGGATGATTCTTGGTGAAGGTAATGAAAAAATGAGTAAATCAAAAGGAAATGTTGTAAACCCTGATGACATCGTTGCATCACATGGCGCTGATACGCTACGTTTATATGAAATGTTTATGGGTCCATTAGACGCATCTATTGCTTGGAGCGAAAATGGGCTTGATGGTTCAAGACGATTTTTAGATCGTATTTGGCGTTTACTGGTAACTGACCAACATCAATTGAGCGCAAAAGTAGTGAATGAAGAGACGCCTGAATTACAAAAATCGTATCATCAAACTGTGAAAAAAGTGACAGAAGACTTTGAAACGTTGAATTTTAATACAGCGATCAGTCAATTAATGGTATTTATCAATGATTGTTATAAGGCTGACAAAATAAATAAATCTTATATTGAAGGATTTGTTAAAATGTTAGCGCCAATTGCGCCTCATTTAGGTGAAGAATTGTGGTCAATTTTAGGGCATGAAAGTACCATCACATATCAACCTTGGCCAAGTTATGATGAGCAATTACTTGAAGGTGATATGGTTGAAATTGTTGTCCAAGTCAACGGTAAAGTTCGTGCTAAATTAGAAATTTCTAAAAATGCAACAAAAGAAGAAATGGAACAAATAGCACTTGATAATGAAAACATAAAAGGTGCGATAGAGGGTAAAGAGATTAAGAAAGTGATTGCGGTTCCTCAAAAACTTGTCAATATTGTAGCGAAATAGATAGATGAAAGGATGTTCAGAAATGAAAGAAATAACGACTGACGAGTTAAAATCTTTACTATTAAGCCATGATGTTGTGAACGTAATTGATGTGCGTGAAGACGAAGAAGTAACTATGGGAATGATTCCCAATGCGAAACATATCCCTATGAACGACATTCCAAACCACATCAACGATTTTAATAATGAAGAAACGTATTATATTGTTTGTGCTGGTGGTGTGCGTAGTGCGAAGGTAGCAGAATATTTGCTCGATCATCATATCGATGCGGTTAATATTGAAGGCGGTATGAAAGCATGGGGTAGTGAAGGATTAGAATTTAAACGTATTTAATATTAAAGACGTGGGAATCAATGCGATTCACCACGTCTTTTATTAAATCGTATGATAGCCGGCATAATACCCTGCGACATAACCGGTTACAAGTGCACTCGTAATGTTATAGCCACCTGTATACCCATGGATGTCTAATACTTCTCCGCAAAAGAAGAGGCCAGGTGTCAATTTTGACGCCATAGTAGCAGGTACAATTTCTTTAATGGATACACCGCCGCCAGTAACAAAGGCTTTGTCAATTGAAAGTGTCCCGTTGACTTTAAAAGTAAAGTTTTTTAACAGATGGACCAATTGATTCAACTGTTGTGATGTTAAATGATGATAGGTCGTATCTAGTTGAATATCAGCTTGTGATAACATGAAATTCAAGTATCGTTCTTCGATTAAGCCATGTAAACTATTCTTTATAATTTTATCCGGTGCTGATTGGAGTAATGCCTTAACTTTTTCTCTAAGTTCAGCTTCATTCATTTCCGGAAAAACATCAAGGTGCATGTCAATTAAAGGTTGTTTTTGTTGTTTTTGTTCGTAGTAAACAAATTGACTACATCTTAATGCAGCCGGACCGCTAATACCAAAATGTGTAAAAATCATATCCATTTGATGTGTAATGCGTTTTTTTCCATTTTTCTTAAGTACGGATAATGCAACGTTTTTCAAGCTCAATCCTTTAAGTGTCTCTGCTTTAATAAATGATGCGCTAGATTTAATAGGCACTTCAGTAGGGAAAAGATCCGTAATTGTGTGATGGAACATTCTTGCAAATCGATAGCCATCACCAGTTGATCCCGTCTGAGGTACACTAGTGCCGCCTGTTGCAATAATTAATGATTTGGCGAGGTAAGTACGTTGATCGTCTGTAACGACTTCGAATAATTGTTGATCGTTTTTTGAAGTTGAAACCACCGTTGTTTCTTCTTTAATTTCAACACGTTGTTGTTTTAGTGTAGTGACAAGCGCTTGTAACACATCTTCAGATTTGTTGCTAGCAGGGAACATTCTACCATGGTCTTCTTCCTTTAATGGAACGCCTTTAGATTCAAAAAAGGTGATAATTGACTCATTATCAAAAATGGAAAAAGGACTATATAAAAATTTCCCATTTCCTGGAATATGTTTAATAATTTCATTATAAGGTAGGCGATTTGTAACGTTACAACGTCCGCCGCCAGATATTTTTAATTTACGACCGAGACCTTTTTTCTTTTCTAATAATAATACGCGTTGTCCTTGTTCGCTTGCTGAAATAGCTGCCATTAAGCCACTTGGGCCACCGCCAATGACAATAGTTTGGTAACACATAGTATGAATTCTCCTTGTTCTTGATATAACGATTTTAACATAATACGTTTACGTGTATAATAACCATATTGTGTTATAATTTATTTTTGAAATTAGTACGTTAGGTAGGTTGAACTATGAGTGAAAATAAAGAACTAGTCAGAGGGACCTTTCTTCTAACAGTAAGCATACTTATCACTAAAATTTTAGGAATCATTTACATTATTCCTTTCTACAAAATTATAGGTGGCGCTGATAATTTAGCACCTTTTAACTATGCTTACGGTCCTTATAATATTGCGATTGCAGTAGCTACTGCAGGGGTTCCTCTTGCTGCATCGAAATATGTTGCCAAATATAATACGATTGGTGCATATCGTGTAAGTCAAAAATTATATAAATCAAGTTTTATTGTAATGAGTATTACAGGTATTTTAGGGTTTATTATTTTATATTTGCTGTCTCCAACAATTGCATCTATTACCATCGCTAACAATACAAATGATGCTGATGGTTGGACAGTGGCAGAAATCACTTCAATTATTCGTACAATTAGTTTTGTGGTTATTTTTATTCCATTACTTGCGACTTGGAGAGGGGTATTTCAAGGATATAAATCAATGGGTCCTACTGCACTCTCAGAAGTAACTGAACAAATCGCACGAATTCTCTTTATATTAATTGGAAGTTATATTGTTTTAAATGTCGCGCAAGGGTCAGTTCTATTTGCAAATGGCATCGCAACCTTTGGAGCTGCAATTGGGGCCATCGCGGGATTATTAACGCTTTGGTGGTATTGGATTAAACGACGTCCTCATATTCAAAAGATGGTAGAATCTGATACAACGGGCATTGATGTCTCTTACGGTAAAATGTATAAAGAAATTATCTCTTATAGTATTCCGTTTGTTATCGTTAGCTTGAATTTCCCGTTATTTATAATTGTGGATCAGCTTACACATAATAATGCGTTAAGTATGGCTGGATTTGCACCACGACTACAAGATATGTTCTTTACGATGTTAAATATGACGACGAATAAAATTGTGATGATACCCACATCGTTAGCTGCTGGTTTTGCTATTAGTTTAATCCCTTACATTACAAAAACCTATGAATCTGGGGACTATATAGAAATGCATAAGCAAATTCGTACGTCATTAGGTGTATTAATGTTTATTACCGTCCCTGCAAGTTTAGGTATCATGGCATTAGCGACACCCCTTTATACCGTTTTTTATGAGTTCAGTTATGACGGCAGTAGATTATTGTTTTATTATGCACCTGCTGCGATATTAATTTCCTTACTCAGCGTGACAGCTTCTATGTTACAAGGGATTGATAAGCAAAAGCTCACTGTATTTATTGTAGTTGGCTCTGTCATTATTAAGTTCGTATTAAATACACCGCTCATCTTTTTAATGCATACTGCTGGTGCGATATTGAGTACATGCCTTGCATTAACGTTTGCGATAGTTTGTAACTTAATCGTGCTGAAGAAATATGCTAAGTTCAAATTTGAAGACACTATTTTCGACGTATGTCGAATACTATTAGTAGGATTTATGATGATGATCGGTGTTGAAATCACATATTTCATACTTCAATTATTTATTTCACCAGCGTCTCAAATCGGTGCATTATTGATTACAACTATGTGTGTGATTGTCGGTGGATTGATATATGGTTCTATAACGATGCGTACACGATTAGCGGATAAGTTTTTAGGTGAATTACCAAATAAAATACGCCGTAAGTTAGGATTGAGCTTTTTATAATGAGAATCGATAAATTTTTATCTCAAATGGGAATAGGTACACGTACTGAAGTCAAAGCGTTGATAAAAAAAGGATTTGTCCAACAAAATGACCAAGTCATAAAGTCAGCTAAAATAAAAATTAATCCACATACAGATGTCATTAAAGTACACGATGAGGTGATACATTATGAACCCTATGTTTATATCATGTTGCATAAACCTCAAAATGTAATTTCAGCAACTGAGGATGACGACCATGTAACGGTTATTGATTTAATTAAAGAGTACGCACATTTAGATTTATTTCCTGTTGGTCGTTTAGATAAAGATACTGAAGGACTATTACTAATTACAAACGATGGCCAATTTAATCATAAATTGATGAATCCCAATCAACATGTACCGAAAACCTACTTTGTAAAAACTAAATTTCCGATTCAGCAAAAGGATGTTGAGGTGTTTAAAAAAGGCGTTACGTTAAAAGAAGGGGTATTAAAACCTGCAACCCTTGAAATTTTAAATCCTTTTGAAGCGTTAATAACGATTTCAGAAGGAAAATTTCATCAAATTAAGCGTATGTTTCATAGTGTGGATAATGAAGTGATCTATCTCAAACGTGTAAAAATAGCAAACTTGTTTTTAGATGAATCTTTAGAGCCTGGCGGATATAGAAAATTAACTTTAAGTGATTTCGAAGCTTTAGGATTAAAAGATAAATCCATCTAAAAATGTATTTTAAATGTTTGATATCGTTAGAGGTGGGTATGGTATAGTTAGAATTTAAAGAGGTGATTAAAATGGCGAAGTCAACTAATTTACTAAGAGCAATCATCGGTATCGGTGGTGCAGCATTAGCGGTTGTGTTATCAAAAAAGCAAAATCGCGATGTATTGAAACAAGAAATTGATAAATATAAAGAAGATCCTGAAAGCTATAAACAAAATGCGCGTGAAAAAGTTACGCAAGTCAGTTCTTTAGCTACTGAAGAATTTAACAAAGTTAAAGCAGATCCGAAAGCTTATATGAATGAAGCAAAGCAAGACCCTAAAGCATTTTTTAATCAAAAAAAGGATCAGTTTTCTCAAAGTGGTTACGTTTCTCATGATAGTAAAAGAGAAGCGGCATTTGATGACGAAGGTGGCGGTGACCCTTCTAACAATTTGCGTGTCGTGACTGAAGAAGATTTAAAATCTAATAAAAATAACGGCTCTCATTAATCATTTAACCTACAACTAGGACGCATATAGATGTCCTAGTTTTTTTACGTCTTTTTTTAATATAGTAAGTGTCGCTAACGATATTGTTTTCAGAAAAATTAAAATAATATTAGGGGTTCTACTGTTGTTTATAACTTAAATCATGTAAAATAGGACTCATAATACATAAAAGGAAGATGATCACATGTGGAGAGATAAAGTACGTGAATATGAATCAGAAATCGTAGAAGATTTAAAGGGATTACTTGCTATTAAATCTGTACGTGATGATGCGCATGCAACGGATGAAGCGCCTGTGGGACCTGGTCCAAGGGAAGCATTAGATTATATGTATAGCTTAGCTGAACGTGACGGCTTTACAACATTTGATGTAGATCACATTGCAGGGCGCATCGAAGTAGGTAAAGGTGATGATTTATTTGGTATTTTAGGACATGTGGATGTCGTACCTGCTGGAGATGGGTGGGCATCTGATCCATTTGAACCTGTTGTTACTGAAGATAAAATTATTGCTAGAGGGACATTAGATGATAAAGGTCCTACAATTGCTGCTTATTATGCAGTTAAAATTTTAAACGATATGAAAGTGGATTGGAAAAAACGCATTCATATCATTTTAGGCACAGATGAAGAATCCGATTGGTTATGTACAGAACGTTATTTTAAAACTGAAGAAATGCCGACAATAGGAATTGCACCTGATGCGGAATTCCCACTTATCCATGGTGAAAAAGGAATAACTACGTTTGATATTCAACAAACTCAACTTTCGTCTGATGATGATGAACCTGAAGTGGAGTTATTAAGTTTTATATCTGGCGAGCGCTATAATATGGTACCAGATTATGCTGAAGCAAACTTGTTGGTAAAAGAAAATATGACGGACTGTATTCAACAATTTGAAGCATATCTTTCACAGCATCATTTAAAAGGTAATCATGAAGTAGATAGTGGCGTATTAAAACTTACAATGGAAGGTAAAGCTGTACATGGAATGGATCCTTCAATTGGTATTAATGCGGGCTTGCATTTAATACATTTTATTAATTCGTTAACATTAGACCTCAATGCAAAAAATTGGGCTAGTTTTAGTGACCGTTATTTATATGAATCTCATTTTGGAGAAAAAATGGGAATGCGTTTCCACACAGAGGCAATGGGCAGTCTAACAACTAATATTGGTGTAATTCAATATACTAAGGCCTCTGGTGGACAATTTGGAATTAATTTAAGATATCCTGAAGGTTTTGATTTCGAGGTAGCCATTCATAAATTTGAGAACGAAATCGCGCAACAAGGATTTTCAATCAATGTTGGAAAGATACAAACACCACACTTTGTGGATCCTAAAGATCCATTTGTTCAAAAATTATTAACAGCATATCGCAATCAAACTGGCGACTTACGTGAATCCTTCACGATTGGTGGAGGGACTTATGCACGAAACCTTGAAAAAGGTGTGGCATTTGGTGCGATGTTTGAAGACTCAGAGGATTTAATGCATCAAAAAAATGAATACATTACTAAGAAACAACTATTTAACGCTACAAGTATCTATTTAGAAGCAATTTATTCAATTTGCGTGGAGGGATAATATGACAAAAGTTTTATTAAATGAATCATTCGTTGATGAGCAAGATGCTAAAGTTGCTTACAATGATCGCGGTTACAATTTTGGCGATGGCATTTATGAATATGTACGCATATATGATGGCAAATTATTTACAGCAAAAGAACATTTTGAACGTCTATTAAGAAGTGCAAGTGAAATCGGTTTAGATTTAAATCACACTGTAGCATCACTTACAACACTTGTACGAGAGTTTGCTCAAGTGAATAAGGTCACAAATGGTGGGGTATATATACAAGTAACACGGGGTGCAGCACCACGAGACCATGCTTTTCCTACGCCAAGTGTTGAACCTGTCTTAACTGGCTTTGTAAAATCATATGATCGTCCTTTCAAAGCTTTAGATGAGGGCGTAGGTGTAGTAACAACGGAAGATATTCGCTGGTTAAGATGCGACATTAAAAGCTTAAATCTTTTAGGTAACGTACTAGCGAAAGAATACGCTACAAAATACAATGCCGAAGAGGCCATTCAACATCGTGGTGATATTGTCACTGAAGGTGCGTCAAGTAACGTTTATGCTATTAAAGATGGTGTCGTTCATACGCATCCAGCAAACAACTTTATTTTAAATGGGATTACGCGTCGAGTAATTCAATGGGTATGTGAAGATGAAAACATTGAGTTTAATGAAGCGCCTTTTACAGTGGATTTCTTAAAATCAGCAGATGAAGTAATCATATCTAGTACATCAGTTGAAGTGATGCCTGTCGTTTTAATTGACGGTGAATCGGTGGCTGATGGCAAAGTAGGTCCAATCACACGTACTTTACAAAAAGGATTTGAAAAATATATCCATTCACATTCCGAATAATGTGTTAATATAAGATTACTTAATGAATTGAACATTAACATTTAAAAATAGAAAAAAGTGACCTTTAGTGTCTCATTTTTGGTTGAAAAAAGTGGCTAATAATTATAAAATCTTTTATGAGTGCTAATTAAAAATTGGAACGTTGAAGTAGTAAATAATTGTTATTAATATGGCTCTTGAATTTCTTTTCTAGAGCCTTTTCTCTTTTGAAAGTGAGGTGAACGTGTTGTGGAGCAGTTCTATCAACTAGGTTGGACGCTCGATTCAGCTGGCGGCGCATCAGGTGAAGCTTATATGGCAGAACAAGATGGACAGAAATTATTTTTAAAACGTAATTCTAACCCTTTTATTGCAGCATTGTCTGCAGAAGGGATTGTGCCGAAGCTTGTATGGACGAAAAGAATAGAAACTGGTGAAGTTGTGACTGCACAACATTGGAAAAATGGCCGAGAGCTTGAAGCTGATGAAATGAATCAACACCGCGTTGCCCACTTACTGAAGAAAATTCATCAATCACGTCCACTTTTAACGATGTTAAAGCGCATGGAAATGACACCGATTACACCTGATATCATGTTACATAAAATCAATGCGTCGTTATCTAGCGATGTATTAACGCATCATATCATTCGACATGCGTTAAGTTATTTAGAATCTCATGTACCAGAATACGATCCTAGATTTTATACGGTCGTTCACGGTGATGTTGATCATAATAACTGGCTGCTTTCTGATAAAGATGAACTCTTTTTAGTTGACTGGGAAGGTGCTATGATAGCTGACCCAGCAATTGACATAGGTATGCTGTTATACAATTACGTTCCAAAAAATGAATGGTCTTCTTGGTTCGAAATTTATGATGTTAAAGAAACGATGAATTTAAAAAAACGAATGAAATGGTATACAGTGATTCAATCTATTGGAATGGTGCAATGGAATGAAGAACATAAACGTTTTAAAGATATGAATACATGGCTCAAATTTTTGCATGCTGTGATGAAGAGCGATGTGTTTATTTAAGGAGATAAAGAATCATGAGAATGCGAAATAAACCTTGGGCCGAAACTTACTTAAGAGAGCATGCAAATATTGTGGATTTAGATTGTGTGCATAAGCATCAAGTGACGCAATGGTTTGATAAAGAACAACCGATTCATATAGAAGTTGGATCAGGTATGGGTAAATACATCACTTCATTAGCAGCAAAGCACCCTCACATTAATTATATTGCCATTGAGCGTGATAAAAATGTAATGATTCGTGTATTAGATAAAGTGCGTGAACTTAATCTTACAAATATCAAATTATTATGTAATGATGCGGTAGTGTTAACCGATTATTTTAAACCTAATGAAATCGATAGAATTTATTTAAATTTCTCTGATCCTTGGCCTAAAACGAGACATGCGAAACGTCGTTTAACAAATCATCGCTTTTTGTCAATATATAAACAAATTTTAAATCAAGATGGTGCTATACACTTTAAGACGGATAATCGTGGATTATATGCCTACAGTTTAGAAAGCATGTCGCAATTTGGAATGTATTTTACAAAAATCAATTTACATTTACATCAAGAAGATGATGGTGAGAATATCACAACTGAATATGAACACAAGTTTTCAGAAAAAGGATCACGAATTTACCGTATGGAAGCTAAATTTCATCACAATTTTTCTGAATTTGTAAATCAAGACTAAGATTTTATGACATGATTTATAAACTTAAACGTGAGATACTGTAATCAAATAAACATGATTTGATTCGTGTCTCACTTTTTTATTTAAGGAGAGAGTTTAATGAAAATTGGATCGTTTGAAATTAATGCTTTAGATGGTGGTCATACACAAATGGATGGAGGCGCTATTTTTGGTGTCGTGCCTAAACCATTATGGACAAAAAAATATCCCGTGAATGATAAAAATCAAGTCCCACTTGTGACGCATCCTATTTTAATTCGTACTGGAGATAAAAATATTATTATTGATTCTGGCATTGGTAGTGGCAAACTAACTGAAAAGCAACACCGTAATTACGGCGTTCGAAATGAAAGTCAACTTGAAACTGATTTAGCTAAGTATCAATTAACCGTTGAGGATATAGATTTAGTATTGATGACACATATGCACTTTGATCATGCGACGGGTCTTACGGATTCTAACGGTAATGCGACATTCCCTAATGCCTGGCATTATGTGCAACAAGATGAATGGCATGAATTTATCAGTCCTAACATAAGAAGTCAAGCTACGTATTGGCCTCAAAATAGGGGAGGTTATGAATCTAAATTGATTTTGTTTGAAAATCAGATAGAACCTTACCCTGGTATTACTATGAAGCATACAGGTGGACATAGTTTTGGGCATTGTATTATTGAAATTCATAGTGACAGCGAACATGCTGTTCATATGGCGGATATTTTGTCAACTTCTGCTCATATTAATTCATTATGGGTAACCGCATATGATGATTATCCAATGCAGTCTATACGTGAAAAAGAACGATTGACGCGCCAATATGCCGCACAAGGGTATTGGATACTGTTTTATCATGATGTATCAAACTTTGCGATTAAACTTTCTGAGGATGGTAAAAAGGTTCAAGAAGTAATCAAAAGAAATGAATAAATTAAAATCGCGTTAGTAGAGTGTGACATCTTTTAAAAACGATGTCTTCTTTACTAACGCGATTATTTTAAGTCGTTTGATTTTCAGTAATATCTAATATTTCTCCAGTCTTAGCATTTGCATAAAACGTATAGTGATGTGTCACATCATTTCGTGTCGTCGTAATGCCACCCTTATAGGCTGAATAAGTATCTAATTCCTTATGAAATTGAACGACTTCATATAAAATATAAGAACCTGTAACATTATTAAAGTATTGTTTAACGGATTCTAATACATCATGAGGTGGCTGGTTGCGATCACGTTCAAGATGAAGAACATAAAAATAGCTTCCAGCTAACAATGTGCCAATCGCAATTGGTATCAGTAATGGCCAATTTTTTCTGTTTAACATTGCGATCTCCTCCTTGAAAGACTTAGCTACAGTTTACCATAATTTAAGTGATATACTGTAATAAAGTGAATTATTTTTAAAGGAGTGAAAGGCATGAACGAAAAAACGCTGGAGCGTATTAAATCATTAACTGAAATGCATGGTGCTCCCAACTTTGAGACACCTGTGCGTCATTACTTAGAACATGAAATGCGTCCATATGTCGAAACATTTGTGAGAGATAAAATGGGTGGCATATATGGTGTGAAAAAGAGTCAGCAATCTAATGCACCAAAAGTGATGGTAGCAGCACATATGGATGAAATTGGTTTTATGATTACTGAAGTTACCAAACAAGGTTTTATTAAGTTTACACCTTTAGGTGGCGTGGCAAGTGATATTTGGCAAGGTCAACGTTTAAAAATTAAAACCGGTGAAGGCGATGAAATTACTGGGGTAGTCGCTAATATTCCAAAACATTTTCAAACGGGTAAAGAAAGTACACCTAAAATTGAAGATTTATTACTCGACATAGGAGCTGAAGATGCGTCAGAGGTATATGCGCGGGGGATTGCGATAGGTGATTCAATTGTTCCGAATACCGAATTATTGCAATTATCACAATATCGATACGCTGCCAAAGCTTGGGACAATCGTTACGGCTGTGTATTAGCCATCGAAATACTCGAAGCACTTCATGATGTTCAATTAGATTTTGACTTGTATGTGGGCGCAAATGTCCAAGAAGAAGTGGGTTTACGTGGTGCGGAAGCCGCAACACAATTAATTCAACCAGATGTTGCTTTCGTGGTTGATTGTTCCCCGGCTAATGATATGAAAGGGAAGTCAGGTCTTTCAGGTGAGTTAGGTGCGGGGGCATTATTACGAATTAAAGATGGTACGATGTTATTGAAACCCGCGTTCAAATCATATTTATTAGATGTAGCAAACAAGCACAGTGTGTCATATCAACACTATATCTCTCCAGGAGGTACTGATGGCGGTGTCATACATAAAGCGTTAACAGGTGTTCCAACTGCAGTGATTGGTGTATGTGCTCGTTATATTCATAGTACAGATGCTGTATTTGATATAAGAGATTATGAGAATGCTAAAAATTGGTTGTATTATGCAATTCAACAACTAGACGATAAGGTCATTCATCAATTACAATATGAGGACTAAAGGAGGTATAAGTTATGAAATCGATTCAGAATGAAACGGAATATCAACAATATGCCCAATCACAAACAGTATTTATGTTCACAGCTGGTTGGTGTCCGGATTGTCGTGTCATTGAACCAGATTTACCTAAACTGGAATCAAAATATCAAAATTTCAATTTTATTGCGGTCGATCGAGATGCGCATATTGACTTAGCGATAAAAGAAGGCGTTATGGGTATCCCAAGTTTTATAATGTATAAAGATGGGAAGCGCGTAGGAGATTATATTGGTAAAGAAAGAAAATCAATAGAACAAATTGATGGATTTTTATCACAATTTTAATGACTTTTTCGCCCTTAGGACATGGTTTTTCTCTAGTCCTGAGGGTATTTTTATTGTAAACTAATATAAGGCATGTATTTAGGAGTGAAAACATGAATGTCTTTAAAATGAGAGATACTATAAAATCACGATTAACGCATTTAGATGTGAATTATCAATTCAATCGTGATCAAGAATCACTAAGAATTTATCGTGTAGACAATCACAAAGGAGTTACTGTAAAATTATCTCCTATTGTAGCTAAATACAATAAAGGTCAAGCGCAAATCATTGATGAAATCATATATTATGTAGAAGAAACGATACATCAAATGGAAGATGAAGCGCATAAAACGTTAAATGAGAAAAGAATTATGCCAGTCATTCGTGCAGCGAGTTTTCCTACCAAAACTAAAGAAGGGCATGCATTTATTACCGAACCGCATACGGCGGAAACAAGAATTTATTATGCATTAGATTTAGGTAAATCGTATCGATTGATTGATGATGCATTAATGAGTGAATTACAATTGACACAACAACAACTTAAAGAGATGGCATTATTTAATGTGCGTAAACTGAGTAATTCGTATAAAGCGGATGAAGTTCAAGGTAATATATTTTATTTTATTAACACAAATGATGGTTACGATGCTAGTCGGATTTTAAACGCAACTTTATTATCTGAGTTTGAACAACGCATGGAAGGCGAAATGTTAGTCGCAGTACCTCATCAAGATGTGTTAATTATTGCAGATATAAGAAATAAAACTGGCTATGATATTATGGCACATATGACGATGGAATTTTTCACTAATGGTCTAGTTCCTATAACGTCATTGTCATTAAGTTATCAAAATGGCCGTTTTGAACCTATATTTATTTTAGGTAAAAATAATAAACAAAAATCGAATGCATCACCAAATGTCATTCAACATTTAGGTGCATCCCAAGATCAAAAGAACCGCAAATAAGGAGTAGATGAAGAACATGAATTTATTTTATAATCCCAAAGGTGTTGGCAATGTAGCCTTTTTACAAATTGAAACGGTAGATGGGCCTTTTGAATATGAAAAAATCAACGATGTTGTATTGATTAAAAAAGACAATAACGTTGTTGGATTAAATATTTTTAATGCAGATCAACATCTTACTATTGAGGGAAATGGACATATTACATTCAGTGAAGCTCATGCGACAGATATTCAAAAATTGTTAGATCAGTCAAATATTAACTTTAAATTAGAAGCTGATTTTTCACCTAAATTTGTTGTAGGTTATGTTCAATCTAAAGAAAAGCATCCTGATGCGGATAAATTAAGTGTGTGTCACATTGATGTAGGTGATGAAACATTACAAATCGTTTGTGGTGCACCAAATATTGAAGCAGGACAAAAAGTAGTTGTAGCCAAAGTGGGCGCAGTAATGCCGAGTGGCATGTTAATCAAAGATGCCGAATTAAGAGGTGTTGCTTCAAGTGGTATGGTGTGCTCAATGAAGGAACTCAATTTGCCAAATGCACCTCAAGAAAAAGGTATTATGGTTTTAGATGATAGTTATAAAACAGGTCAATCATTTTTTAATGCATAAAAGGAGGGCGTATTATGAGCTGGTTTGATAAATTATTTGGTGAAGAGACGCCATCAGACCGTACATCTTCAGAAAAAAAACGCTCTACTGTACCAAAAAAATCGAGACATGATTTGATTCCACAAACGAATGATGTATATCAAAGACCACGTGGGAAATTTCGTTTTCCGATTACAATGGATTACGATATCAATGATAGGGAAGAACAGCGAAATGACTCCGTAACACTTAAAAAACGTGATATTGAAGGTACTGAGCGCGTATCATACGGTGTTGATCGAAAGACACGTCGCCACCGTACACACGGCTTCTCAAAGACTAAAGCAACACATGTGTATCAAAGTAACCGTACTCGTCCAAGTCAACAACATGCTTCTCAACTTTTTCAAGGTACAATACCAAATGACAAAACAACTAAAACCCATCATCAACGACCACATAAAGAAGTGGACCATTATAAAGGTTCGTCAACGACAACTAAAAGTATTCATAAAGCAAATTATGCTAAGCCAACGACTGAATTTAAAGCGAGCGAAGTGCCATCTGCAATTTTTGGGACACAAGAACGTAAATCGATTAAAAATAGCGGATTAAATCAACCTCCAGGTACGCGATCTAAAACAACGCAACCACCTGCAAAATCGCTTGGCGAACGTAAGAAAACACCGAATCATTCAAAACGTGATAATACGATTAATATTGAAAATATTTATGCATCGCAAATTGTTGATGAAATTCGAAGAGAACGTGAGAAAAAAATCCAACAGAAAAAACGCTTTAAAGAAGCTTTACAACATAAACGCGCTTTAAAGGATGAAGATCCGCATGCGGACATTCAAAAGGCTATCGATAAAATGCATGCTTCTCAAGCACGTCAACTGTTAGGAAAAGATTATGAAGAAGCGGACCTAGAAGAGCATCTTGAACCTAATGAGGCTGTGACACCTGAGGCCAATGAAGACGTGGAATCATTAGACCAAGCCCAAACAGAATCAGATATTCAATATGAAGAAATCGATTTAAGTCAAATTCATTTAGAAACAGATGCGGAACAAACATTATCTTCAGACAAGGTTAATACTAAAGATAATGACCAAGCATATGAATTTGATGATGTGCAAACGCGTACAAAATCACAACAAGTACATAATACGCATTGTTCTACTTCGAACGTAATAGATGATGAAAATGAACAGGTAGTTAATGACAATGTTGACATTACAATAAATGACGATCATCTTAATCAAGATGTAGCGTCACCGTTGGACGACACCAATAATCAGTCAGATACGTCTGCGCGTACCTTTAATGCATCAAATGAAAATTACGTTGAAGACGCCGAGAATATTAATACAATAAAAGACGATATACAAGAAGGTTCAAAAAAGAGCAATTCAAGAGATGAATCATCAATTAATGTCGATGTACCTCAACTATCTCATGATAGGGTAGAAGAAAATTCAACAACACAACCTGATGAAATAGAAGTGACTAAAACAGAAGCGCGTCAAATTGTTCCACCTTTAAAACCTGAACAAAAGCAAACGCAAAATGCTAATAAAGTCCCGATACGTAAAGGAAGTAAGCCATTTAATGTAGTTATGACACCTTCAGATAAAAAGCGTATGATGGAGCGACGTAAACACGAACACTTACAGCGTCAAACGATAAAAAATACTATGAATCAAACTACGTCTCGAGATATTCAAGCAACTCAGCAAAACATACAGAATGACCACACACAACAATCAAGTGAACGTGTGCATAGTCCAGAAATCGTTACGACGTCACAAGTGAATACTGACACCAAAGAAGAAGAGAAAAAAATTCGCCGTGGTCCTGTGTTGAATTTGCCAAGTATAGATCTTCTTGATCAACCTGAAATTCATGAAAAAGACAACGCATGGATTGAAGAGAAAAAGCAACAACTTAATGATGCATTTTTCTATTTTAATGTACCAGCTGAAGTTGTAAATGTGATTGAGGGTCCTAGTGTAACGCGTTTCGAACTGTCTGTGGAAAGAGGCGTTAAAGTTTCTCGTATTACGGCATTACAAGATGATATCAAAATGGCTCTCGCTGCAAAAGATATTAGAATAGAAGCACCTATTCCAGGTACGAGTTTAGTGGGTATCGAAGTGCCGAATCAACATCCAACAAAAGTAAACTTGCGCTCTATCCTAGAAACGCCAGCGTTTAAACATGCTGAATCGAAATTGACAGTAGCAATGGGTAATCGCATCAATAATGAACCGTTATTAATGGATATTGCAAAAACACCGCATGCACTCATAGCTGGAGCAACTGGATCAGGTAAATCGGTTTCGATTAACAGTATTTTACTATCATTACTTTATCGAAATCATCCAGAAGAGTTAAAATTGTTACTTATTGATCCTAAAATGGTAGAGTTAGCACCATATAATGATTTGCCACATTTAGTCGCACCTGTAATTACAGATGTTAAAGCGGCTACACAAAGTTTAAAATGGGCCGTTGAAGAAATGGAACGGCGTTATAAATTGTTCGCACAAACGCATGTGCGTAATATTACAGCATTTAATAAAAAAGTGAATTATGATCAACGTATGCCTAAAATCGTTATTGTCATTGATGAATTGGCAGACTTAATGATGATGGCACCACAAGACGTTGAACAATCAATCGCACGTATTGCTCAAAAAGCACGTGCGTGTGGCATTCATATGCTTGTCGCAACTCAAAGACCATCTGTAAATGTCATTACAGGCTTAATCAAAGCGAATATTCCTACACGTATCGCATTCATGGTGTCTTCAAGCGTCGATTCACGTACAATTTTAGATAGTGGTGGCGCAGAACGTTTGCTTGGATATGGTGACATGCTATATCTTGGTGGAGGTATGAACAAACCGATTCGTGTTCAAGGTACTTTCGTTTCAGATGAGGAAATTGATGAAGTAGTGGAATACATTAAATCACAAAGAGAACCTGAATATTTATTTCAAGAAAAAGAGCTCCTTAAGAAAACTGAAGAACCAACGAAAGATGAATTATTCAATGAAGTTTGTGAATTTATGGTTAAAGAGAGACACATTTCAACATCTCTTATTCAAAGACATTTTCAAATCGGTTATAACCGTGCAGCACGTATTATAGACCAATTAGAACAATTGGGTTATATTTCGGGAGCGAATGGCTCTAAACCGCGCGATGTCTTTCTCACTGAAGCAGACTTACAAGACTCATAAATATAGAAAGGGGCATAAAATCATGACAAAATACCATTTCGTCGGCATTAAAGGCGCAGGGATGAGTTCATTGGCTCAAATTATTCATGATTTAGGATATGATGTTCAAGGTTCTGACATTGAACAATATGTATTTACAGAAATTGCATTAAATAATAAGGGAATTAAGATTTTACCTTTTAGCGCTGATAACATTACTGAAGGTTTAACAGTGATTGTTGGAAATGCATTTAAAGATACGCATGAAGAGGTAGAAAGAGCACGTGAATTAAATTTAAAAGTGGTGCGCTACCATGATTTCTTAGGTGAAGTTCTTAATAAATACACGTCGGTTGCAGTAACCGGCGCACATGGTAAGACTTCTACTACAGGACTATTATCACATGTGATGAATGGTGATAAAAAAACATCATTTTTAATCGGTGATGGTACAGGTATGGGCTTGCCTCAAAGTGAATATTTTGCTTTTGAAGCATGTGAATACCGTCGACACTTTTTAAGTTATTCACCTGATTATGCAATTATTACAAATATCGATTTCGATCATCCAGATTATTTTGCGGATGTTGAGGATGTTGTTAATGCCTTTCAAGGTATGGCAAATAATGTAAAAAAAGCGATTATTGCGTGGGGCGACGATCCGCATGTTAAAAAAATTAGTGTAGATATACCTGTGTATTATTATGGTTTTGACCCATCAATGGACATCTATGCCGACAACATTGAAATTACGGATAAAGGAACTGCTTTTGATGTCTATATCCGTGGTGAGTATTACAATCATTTTATTTCACCACAATATGGAGACCATAATATTTTAAATGCGCTAGCTGTTTTAGCAATTACGTATTTAGAAAAGCTTGATACACAAAATATTAAAGATGCATTGATCACTTTTGGTGGTGTAAAACGACGTTTTAATGAGATTTTTACAAAAAATCAAGTATTAGTTGATGATTATGCTCACCATCCAAGAGAAATTAGTGCTACAATTGAATCAGCTAGAAAAAAATATCCAAATAAAGAAGTAGTGGCTGTTTTCCAACCACATACGTTCTCTAGAACAAAAGCATTTTTGAAGGAGTTTGCAGATGTATTAAATCAAGCAGATTCTGTATATCTATGTGACATCTTTGGCTCTATTCGTGAAAATACAGGTGAGCTCACAATTAATGATTTATTAGATTTAGTAGAAAATGGACGCTTAATCTCTGAATCAAGTGTAGAGGTCCTTGAAAAACATGAAAATGCGGTTATTCTTTTTATGGGTGCAGGTGACATTCAAAAAGTTTTAAAAGCATATTTAGAAAAAATTGGTGTTGAACATAGCTTTTAATGTTTGAGTAAGAGTTGTTTGGGTATCTATATAAAATAAATAGCATATTTTAAAAGTCAATAGGAGGCGTTTTCGAATGGAATGGATTTTACCAATTGCAGGAATTATTGCTGCTATCGCGTTCTTAATTTTATGTATAGGAATTGTTGTAGTTTTAATTTCTGTTAAGAAAAACTTGGATCATGTTGCTAAAACACTTGATGGTGTTGAAGGCCAAATCCAAGGTATTACACGTGAATCAACGGATTTACTTCATAAAGCGAATCGTTTAACTGAAGATATCCAAGATAAATCAAATCGTTTAAACTCAGTAGTTGATGCTGTTAAAGGTGTTGGCGAATCAGTTCAAACGTTAAATGGTTCTGTTGATCGTGTAACGCACTCAATTACAAACAACATTTCTCAAAATGAAGACAAAATTTCACAAGTTGTTCAATGGTCAAATGTTGCAATGGAAATTGCCGACAAATGGCAAAACCGTCAAAGTCGTCGAAATAGTGCAGCTTACAAAACAAACAATGTGTCTTCTGATGCTAAACAAGGTTCTAAATCAAGTTCTTTATCAAACGAAGATTTAGTTAATAGTGAGTATGAAAACAAAGACTTAAATGATTTCAACACTAACCCTGAATCAGTAAACACAAAATATACAACATTAAACAATGATTCAAATCGTAAGTAAGTTGACGGTTAGTTAAATAAGTCTTGATTTTACGCACTTAAATGAGGTAATACCTTTGTTTAAGTGCTTTTATTTTAAGGAGGCAATTTGAAATGGAAAAATATAATCGTGATTTGCATACTAAAGGTTTAGAAAGTTATGAAGTCCCACAATATGAGGGTGAACCTCGTGCACGTTTAGACCTTGTATTTGGATTTGTAGCAGGGGCTGTTTTAGGAAGTGCGTTAGGACTTATTTTAAAACCTACGTTAGAATCTGATAAATCTAAGACACAATCAAAAAAACAAAATAAATTAAATAAAGTAAATGATCAAGATACTGCTTTACGCGATGAAGCAAAAAGAAAAGCAGATGCTTTAAAAGAGCAAGCACGCCGTGTGAGAGAAGATTCAAAAAGACAACGTTCAGCTTTAACTGATACGGATGACCCATCATCTAAGGAATTAGCTGCACAACGCCGTGCTATTCAAAGTGAAGTTGATAGTGATCGATTAGAAGGACAAACTGCAAAGCAAACGACTTCTGCTACATCTTCTGATGCCGAAGCGTCTGATTATGATCGTAATCGACGTACGGGTGAGGATGAAGTGAAAGTAGATCATTCTGACAAGTCACGTACATCTACTGGTGCGGCAACTGCAGGAGTTGCAACTGCAGGTGTGACTGCAGCTGGCGTTGCGCATGCTTCTGATCAGCATCAAACGTCTAAACGTCAAGATGACAATTCTGAGGTGAGTAGTGATGCGCTGTCTGCACAAAAGCGAGCAATTCGCTCTGAAGTTGATTCAGACCGCTTAGAAGGCCAGACTGGACCAACTACGACTGCAGAGTCTGAAGAAAGTAAACAATCTGAAACAGATAAGCCGTCACAACCTTCATCCACTTCATTAGGTGCACAACGCCGTTTATTGGATATGAATCAGACTAACGCATCAGATACACCTCAAAATGAACAAAATGTACGCCTGGAAAATGGTGTGATTACTCATGATAAAGATAAAGATGATTTTGAACTTTCGAATCATAACCAAACTGTAAGTGAAGAAGCTAAAAAAACAAATAGTAAAGTAGACAAACATACGTTTGATCAATAATACTTTTTAACTTAATGATTTTAGGG
>NZ_JAANBJ010000028.1:0-45319 GCF_011394325.1 Staphylococcus sp. 11007852
TACGCCATCGGATGGTCTACCCGGTCGATGACCGGTAAGTCATCAATGTTACCTAGACCCAGTTGTTGTAAGTTGGGTAATGTTTGGTCAAAACCTTCTAATGTGTGACGGAGTGTATGTGACCCTTCGTCACCAAATTTGTGGGCATCTGGCGCTTCACCAATCCCCACTGAGTCCATCACGATTAAATGTACGCGGTTAAATGTTGCCATTGTAACCCCTCCTTTTGTCTGATGCTTGCTTAGTAGTCTGAATCGGATTCTAAACCTTGCATAATTTGAACACCTGCACTCGCACCAATACGTGTCGCACCGGCATCAACCATTGCTTTGAAATCGTCTAAGTTACGTACACCGCCGGACGCTTTCACTTCAAGTGCATCGCCTACTGTTTCTTTCATTAACTTCACGTCTGCGACTGTTGCGCCACCACCTGCGAAACCTGTCGATGTTTTCACAAATGTCGCTTGTGCTGCTTTTGATAATTCACATGCTTTCACTTTCTCGTCATCTGTTAATAATGTCGTCTCAATAATGACTTTAACTGTTTTACCTTGTGCAGCTTTCACGACCGCTTCAATATCTTTTTGAACATCATCATAACGACCATCTTTTAATGCGCCGATGTTGATCACCATATCAATTTCATCAGCCCCATTCTCAATGGCATTTGTCGTTTCGAACGCTTTCACCTCAGGTGTATTCGCGCCAAGTGGGAAACCAATCACAGTACATACAAGTACATCTGAATCTGCCAATTTCTCATGTGCATACGCAACGTGTGTAGGATTCACACAAATCGATTTGAAGTGATAGCTTTTCGCTTCGTCAATAATCTTGTCGATTTGTGCACGTGTCGATTCCGGCTTTAATAGTGTATGATCAATATATTTTTCAAAATTCATAAGAATTGCTCCTTTTTCTTTGTTTCATCATATGTATTATACAATGTGACCCATTAAAAAACGATTATTTATACTTTCTAAAACCGTGTCTACATACGTATCTTTATACCAGAAGAACCTCAACTATTTTAATTTTTCAGAAAAATCATTGAATTTAGATTTATTCCGTGCTAGTATGGAAACATCATTTTAAAAACACTTTAACATGGTAGAGAGTAAAAGCGAGGTGGATTTATGACAAATGCTGTCATACAGAAAAAATTATATGAACTTCAATTTTTACAACGTGCTGAAAAACAAGGGTTTGCGATTATCGATACAGACTTTATTGAAGCATTACATTGGACGCAATTGTCTCAAGATGATTTGACGCAAATGCAAGAGCGTTCAGTTTGGCAAAATGAAACGACGCTTTATGCCTTACGTAATGACTTTACAGATCAATTGAAACGCTATTATGCCGTTTATCAAAGACATCACGATTTAATTGCTTATAGTGGGCCTATTGCAAGACACCACGAGGTAGCTACACATCTTGGACTAGAATGTTACGAACCGACCATTCAACATATTCAATCTGCATACCAATTTTTCAAATCTTATATCGAGTCCGTCTTACATGACCAGATTGATTACGTTGTACTCGGTCATTTTGAGTTGATACACCTTTTATTAGGAGCAAAAGCTGAAGATCGTACGCTATTAAATTTATTAGAACAACGTAATATGTCAGCACTCGCAACTTACTTGAATGTCTCACATCCACTCATTCAACTGCTCAATACACCTACAGATGCACAATTAGATAAATTACACACGTTATATCCTGAAGACCATCGTATTTTACAAAGTTTAACGCGGTGGACGACCTTCTTAAAACAAGAAGGAATCACGAACATTCATCTTGATATAACACCACAACCACCACGGTCTTATTATAAGGGGACCTTTATTAAAAGCCACTTGTCTAGCGGCAAAGTATTATCCGGTGGCTTTTATCACGATGGTCTTAAAGGGTTTGGACTTGGACTCACACTCGATGAAAAGGAGGATAGTGTATGCTCACGATAGCGCTCGCCAAAGGACGACTTATGAAAAGTTTCATTGCTTTTTTAGAAAATAATGGAAATACAAATCTTGCCACACAACTCAACCATCGCGGTCGTGCGTTACAACTTGTCACGCAAGACTATCGATTTTTATTCGTTAAAGGACCTGACGTCCCCAAATATGTCGAACAAGGCAATGCTGATATTGGTATTACCGGAAGCGATATATTAGAGGAGGCATCCTATGACGTCAATCAATTGCTTGCCCTCCCTTTCGGCCATTGTCATTTAGCAGTCGCAACTCTCGAAGACACGCATACCTATCAAAAAATCGCAACTTCTTATCCTAATGTTGCAGCAACATACTTTAAAGCAACCGGTCGCGATGTTTCTATTATCAAATTATCAGGTTCAATTGAACTTGCGTGCGTCATAGGTATGGTAGATGCCATTGTCGATATCGTTCAAACAGGCAACACATTGAAATCCAACGGTTTAATTGAAAAAGAACATATTCAAGATATTCAAGCACAGCTCATTACAAATCGCCAAAGCTTTTTTAAAGTTTCAAAAGAAATAGATGCATTTATTCAACACTTGGGGGTGTCACGCATTGATTCTTGACGCACAATCATTTTTACAACAATTGCATAACACAGCACCTTTTGATGCTCAAATCCACACGGCTGTCGCAGAAATATGTACGCGTGTTAAACAAGAAGGTGATCGCGCATTAGTCGCTTACACAAAGGCATTCGATGGACATGTGCCTACTTCACTAGAAGTCCCTCAACACATGCTCAAAGAGGCCTATGACACACTAGATATTGAATTACGCCAAGCTCTTGAACATAGCTATGCACGTATTGCACAATATCAATCTCAAATACGATATAACGATGGGGACGCTACAAATGATATGTACGAAACATACCACCCATTAGAACGGGTAGGCATTTATGTACCAGGTGGCAAAGCAAGCTATCCTTCAACAGTAATTATGACAGCCACCCTTGCCAAAGTAGCCGGTGTATCAGATATCATCGTCGTTACCCCACCCCAAAATGGAAACATCGCTCAAAGTGTGTTAGCTGCATGTTGGATTACTGGCGTGACACGTGTTTTCCAAGTCGGTGGCGCCCAAAGTATCGCAGCACTGGCGTATGGTACAGAAACGATTCCTAAAGTTGATAAAATCGTGGGCCCTGGCAATCAATATGTAGCGTATGCAAAAAAATATGTTTACGGTGAAGTCGGTATCGATCAAATTGCTGGTCCGAGTGAGATTGCGATCATTATCGATACTTCCTGTGATTTAGATGACATTACGTATGATATTTTTGCACAAGCAGAACATGATGAACTGGCGCGCACTTTCGTAATTTCAGAAGATAAAGCTTTACTCCAACGCCTTGAACGTCATATTCAAACGAAAATCGCTTACGCTGAGCGAAAGGCCATTTTAACCGAAAGTATGCAGCATCATCATTATTTAATTCATACAGAAAGTTTTGAAGACAGCTGTCGCGTTTTAAATGATATTGCACCAGAACATGCATCTATACAAACTGTGACCCCACAACAGTACGTGCCGTATATTCATTATGTCGGAAGTTTATTTTTAGGACGCTGGTCGCCTGAAGCTATGGGGGATTATATCGCTGGACCGAGTCATGTTTTACCTACGAATGGTACAGCACGTTTTCAACATGGTTTAAGCGTCAATGATTTTTTAACAAAACATACGGTCATTCAACTTTCTAAAGAGACGTACGACCATACGTATCACGATGCGGTATTACTTGCTCAAGATGAAGCACTCTATAATCATCAACGTTCATTATTAATAAGAAAAAAGAGGTGACACTCATGATTCACATGGATAAAAACGAAAGTCCCATCCAACCTATTTCAAGGCAAACGATGCACGCGTTATTAGATGAATGTGCCTATCATCTCTATCCAGATGAGGCCTATAATGCCTTTAAATCGGCTTACGTTCGGTATTATGGCAACCTTGACACCGAGCAACTCTGTATCGGTAATGGGTCTGATGATTTAATTCAAAAGTTGATGATTGCGATGCCCAAAGGGCCTTGTCTCGCTTTACATCCAGATTTCTTTATGTATCAAGATTACGCACGACAAGTTCAACGCCCTATAGCCTATGTTGACGCAAACGATGACTTAACTTTTTCGATTGATGCCATCGTTGCTCGTATTCATGAAGTACGCCCGAGTTTCTTCATCTTTAGTAACCCACACAACCCAACAGGTTATCGATTTAATGAAAGTGAAGTCGCTCGTATGCTAGAGGCCGTGTCGCAACACGACGGTTATCTTGTAGTAGATGAAGCTTATGTCGAATTTTCAAAACCACTTAAAATAGACATGACAGAAAAGCTTTTACGAATGCGGACATTATCAAAAGCATTCGCAATTGCAGGTCTTCGCCTAGGCGTCTTAATGAGCACCAAAGAAACCATTGATATCGTGAAACAGATCGAACATCCATATCCGATGAGTGAATTCACTTTAAAAGTCGGTCAACACCTATTTAATGAACGCGCCGATACGGACGCATTCATTGCACATCAACGCCATCTCAGTACACGACTTAAAACCATTTTACAAACTTATGCGTCTTCATGGATGACGGTTTATCCAAGTGATACCAATTTTGTGCTCACAAGAGGCACTGCAGCAATTGCGCTAGGAAACTATGTCAAAAAGCATGGCTTCCTTCCCCGGTTTTATAACGCTGAATCAGAAAAAGCGATGGCGCAATGTGTGCGCTATTCCATCGTAACAAATGAAGCACTAGATCAATTCGAACGTATTGTAAAAGAATGGAGTGAGCAATATGACGTATCAAATGAAACGTGAAACGAAAGAAACGAAAATCGCCATAGAGGTCACACAATCTGCTGACAGTCATATTGCGACAGGTGTTGGATTTTTAGACCATATGTTGACACTGTTCAGTTTTCATAGCGGTATCGGACTGCACATCGAGGTTGATGGTGATACTTGGGTAGATGATCATCACACGACGGAAGATATTGGAATTGTGCTCGGACAATTATTTTTACAAATGATTAAAGATCAACGTCACTTTGAACGCTACGGCACCCAATACCTCCCTATGGATGAAACGCTTGCGCGCGCGGTTGTAGACATTAGTGGTCGCCCTTATCTTTATTTCAACGCAACATTTAGTAAGGAAAAAGTGGGCACGTTTGACACCGAATTAGTTGAAGAATTTTTTAGAGCGCTTGTCATCAATGCACGACTTACCGTCCATATTGATTTACTCCATCAAGGTAATACACATCATGAAATTGAAGCCATATTTAAAGCATTTGCACGTGCGTTTAAACAAGCACTCGCACCTACAAACGATGCACGCGTCCCTTCTTCAAAAGGAGTGATCGAATGATTGCGATTGTAGATTATGGACTCGGCAATGTCTTAAACGTCAAACGTGCTATTGAACATTTAGGATATGAGGTATGTTTAACACGTGATGTTGCGTTATTAAAACAAGCTGATGTGCTCATTTTACCAGGTGTCGGTCATTTTAAAGATGCCATGACTACCATCCAGCGCCATCAACTCGATTATTTTTTAAAAACGACGACACAACCGATGATAGGTATTTGTTTAGGCATGCAACTGTTATATGACTGGAGTGCTGAAGGTCACATCAATGGACTTGGCCTAATCCCTGGCAAGATTGAAGCGATTCAGACACCTTACACTGTCCCTCACCTAGGTTGGAACACATTACTCAGTTCATTTGAAGGCTTTCATCAAGATGTTTATTTTATTCACAGTTTTCAAGCGCCGATGACTGATAGCGTCATTGCCTATGCCGATTACGGTGCTCAAATTCCAGCGATTGTTCAACATCAACATTATATTGGCATTCAATTTCATCCAGAAAAAAGTGGTGATGACGGTTTAAACATTCTAAAACAAGCGCTAGAGGGAGGTTGGAAATATGATAAAACTATGGCCCGCCATTGATTTAATCGATGGACAAAGCGTGCGATTAACAGAAGGACAGTATGCGACATCAGAAAAAATGTCACGTTCGGCAGAAGAAAGCATCGATTTTTATAATCAATATACTTGCGTAGATCGTATTCACATCGTCGATTTAATTGGTGCAAAACAACAAACTGCGACAGAAGCCGCCTATATAGAAACACTCATCAAGCGAAGCATCAAACCCGTAGAAGTTGGGGGTGGCATTCGTAATGAAAAGATGTTACGTGCCTATTTTAATGCGGGTGTTGATTATTGCATCGTCGGGACACAGGCCATTGAAAATATCGGTTGGCTCCAAGAGATGAGCACATTATTTCCTGGGAAACTATATGTATCGGTTGATGCTTACAATCGCAATATTAAAATAAATGGCTGGTTAGAAGAAACCGCTCTCGATTTGATTGACTTTTCTAAAGACATCGCAACTTTCTCCATAGGCGGTATCATTTATACAGACATTTCAAAAGATGGGAAGTTAAAAGGCCCTAATTTTAAAACGACTGAACAGCTTGTTGAAGCAGTCGATGTTCCCATCATCGCCTCAGGAGGCATACGACACCAAGACGATTTACATCAATTAGAAGCCATCGGAGTTCATGCTGCTATTGTTGGTAAAGCTGCATATCACTCTGATTTTTGGGAGGGATTGTCATGATAAAAAAACGCATCATTCCTTGCCTAGATGTCAAAGATGGTCGTGTCGTTAAAGGCGTTCAGTTTAAAGAATTACGCGATATCGGAGATCCTGTTGAACTCGCGCTATACTATAATGCGGAAGGTGCCGATGAACTCGTATTCCTAGATATATCTAAAACTGTAAAAGGTCATGATTTAACATTGGATGTCATACGGCGCACCGCAGAACAACTTTTTATCCCTTTAACCGTCGGTGGCGGTATCTCGTCATTAGAGGATATCTCCCACGTTTTACAACATGGTGCAGATAAAGTTTCACTGAATTCCGCTGCGTTAAATAACCCTGATTTAATTCATCAAGCGAGCGAAAAATTCGGCAAGCAATGTATTTGTATCGCCATTGATAGTGATTATGATCCAATCGAAAATGATTACTTTTGTTGTACACATGGGGGTAAAAAACGCACATCCAAGCGTGTATATGATTGGGTGAAAGAAGTTGAGGCACTTGGTGCAGGAGAATTACTTGTAACAAGTATGGCCTTTGACGGTATGAAACAAGGCTTTGACATCGATCATTTAAATGGCATTGCCAAACGTGTTAATATTCCAATCATCGCATCAGGTGGCGGTGGGCATGCCGCGCACTTTACTGATTTATTTACACGCACTCACGTTTCAGCAGGACTTGCAGCAAGTATTTTACACGATAAGGAAACAACAATTCATGAGATTAAACGTACACTACATGAAGGAGGTGTCCCTGTACGATGGCATTAAATCCCGATTTTTCAAAAGGATTACTCCCTGTAATATTACAAGATGCTGAAACACACCAAGTCCTTATGTTGGGGTACATGAATACAACAGCATTCCAAAAAACGATTGACACTGGTGTCGCTTGGTTTTACTCACGCTCTAAACAACGCTTATGGCAAAAAGGCGAATCATCTGGTCATATCCAACGTGTCGTTGATATGCATTTAGACTGTGACCAAGACACCCTATTATTATTTGTAAACCCAGAAGGGCCCACATGTCATAAAGGCACTCAAAGTTGCTTTAATACGCCGGTACCTTTTCATCTGAAACAATTAGAAACTGCAATTCAACAACGATTGAAACAAACTGACACGGCATCATATACGCATTACTTGATGACACAAGGTCGTGAAAAAATCACCAAAAAATTTGGTGAAGAAGCGTTTGAAGTTGTCATTGCGACGATGAACAACAATCAATCAGAAGTCATTGAAGAAAGTGCCGATTTGTTATATCACCTAGCCGTATTATGGCAAGAACAAGGTGTTTCAATTGATGACGTAGAAGCTAAACTTGCCGAACGTCATCAAACAAAAAACAACTTTAAAGGTGAGCGCGCTAATATTGAAACTTGGTGAATACCAATTGAGTTATAAAAATAACCGATTCACATTTATATGTGACATCGGTTATTTAGCTTCTTTTCAGTTTGATTTACTTCGAACAAAATGAATGGTTTCATTATAGGACATCGTGGCCTCATCCTCGCCGACATAATTGATATGCCAAACATCCTTATTTTTATCATCGTTATTTCCAATTTCATCGATTTCTAGTTGAGATGATTTATTAAATTTATATTGGTACCAATCAGATAATAACTTCAAATTCGGATCATTGTCAGAAAGATCATAATTAAATTTATAATTATTATTTTTTTCTGTACCAGAAAATTCTACATGTTTTGCTTTTTTTATATCTATTTTTTCGCCATGTTGTATAAGCAATTTAACGTTTTTAATATTCTTCTCGATTTCGGGAGGCACTTTCTTAGTTGGACGTAATTGACCATCTATGTATTCAATCGGAACTTCCTTACTTTTTTCGGTATGAAATGAATCATCACCTGTTCTGTAATCTAGTTCATATGTTCCTGTAATTGTTTTATTATTACGATTTACATCTAGCCATATCGACTCGTAAATCGGAGTCTTTCCGTTGTTTACCTTTCTATAGATACTTGTTCGAATCACCCATGTCCCTTTGTCATCTTTTGAAAAGAAGGCATCTCGTTGCCCTTCTCTATCAAAAAATGTTTCTAAACGACGCGTCGGGTAAAAATCGAGTTGCTTTTGCACTTGACTTGATAATTCATTTTGAAAATTATTTTCAGCTGTTTCAACGTTACTCCAGATAAATTTAAGAAGGATGATTGGAATAATGATGATGATGATTCCAATCACTATGTATTTGAGCCACTTCACCGTTGATATCCCCTATCTATATTAAACTTTAATAATATTATACTTAAGTTATTGAGATTTGAACAACTTTTATTTTAAAAATTTCATTAAAAAAAGGGTCAGACAACACATGTCCGACTCCTTCAAAATCTATCATTTATTTTAAAATACATCTCCTAATGTAGCGGCGAGTATCGCTTTAATCGAGTGTAATCGATTTTCAGCTTGCTCAAATACAACTGATTGTGCGCCATGAAAAACATCGTCTGTGATTTCCATTGCTTCAAGCCCAAATTGTTGATGTATTTTTAAAGCTGTTTGTGTTTCTAAATCATGAAAAGCAGGTAGACAGTGCATCACAATCGTATCAGGATTTTCTGTTAAAGCCAACATGTGAGCGTTCACTTGATATGGCAATAACGCATCAATACGCGCCCCCCATTCTGACGTATCTGCCCCCATCGATAACCATACGTCTGTATAAATGACATCCGTATGATGTACCGCTTCTTTAATATTTTCTGTTATGCATAGTTGCGCACCACTTTCTTGTGCATACGTTTGTGCCAATTGTTGTACAGCCGTACTTGGTTGTAATGATGACGGTGCCGCTATATGTACATTCACCCCTAGAATAGCGCCTGTGACTAATAAGTCATGTGCGACATTGTTTGCCGCATCACCTACATACGTTAACGTTTTGCCCTTTAATGACCCAAAATGTGTTTTCAAAGTCATAAAATCAGCAATCATTTGGGTTGGATGCCATTCATCTGTTAATCCATTCCAAACAGGAACACCTGACGCCTGACTTAATGTTTCTACGTCACTTTGTTTGTACCCTCTAAATTCAATACCGTCATACATACGTCCTAGCACATGTGCAGTATCCGCTATCGATTCTTTCGCACCTAGGTGAAAATCACCTTCACCGTAATAGTCGACTTGTGCACCTAAATCTTTTGCAGCCACACTAAATGCAGCACGCGTTCGAGTTGAAGGTTTTTCGAAAAGTAATGCGATATTTTTCCCCTTTAAATAAGGATGTGGTAACTGATGCTTTTTCTTATGCTTCAGCTCCAATGAAAAATCAATGAGTGTTTCAAGTTCTGCTTTCGAAAAATCAATCGTTTTTAGAAAGCTTTTCCCTTTAAAATCAGTAATTTGTTTTAATGTTGTTGTGTACGTCCCATCTAAACCACGTCCTCTTTTTCGAATGTTTATACAGAATAAATTATATTTATACTATATAGTGTATCATTATACTAGAGTGTCTTTAGAAGTCAATACATGATTTATAAAAAAAGACATGCCGAGACATGTCTTTAAAAATGGTTTCTATATTTAAATTTGTGGGATATTTTCTATAGCTTTAATATTGTTATTTTCAACATACACGCGTATGGTATGCGCATTATTTTCATCATCATCATAGTACCAATAGTGATTATTTTTTAACGTAGGGGGACCATGTACGTTTAAAAATGCCTCTGTTGTGACAAGTTGTGGTACGATGTACAAATCCGACACAATACGATTATCGTAATGAATACCGATATTGCCATAGATGAAAACCATTTTAGTATCAATGCGTATTTTTGATGAAGGTTCACCTAACATCTTTTGCGCCTCACGTTGTGCCATACCGACGTGAATGCCATCATATGAACCCGTATGCGCATGATGCATAAATTCTTGGCTAAAGGATGAACTTAACACATTAATAGACGTATTTACTTTATGTATTTCTTTCTTATTCTCATCTGCATGTGTAGGTGATAGATAAATTAAACGCACCATAAAAACTGAAACGATGAGAATCCATACTATCATCAATACGCCTATCACCCATAACCACCGTTTGGTAGATGACATTGCTGTGATATCGGCGTCCTGATTCCCACAAAATTCACAATTTGATTTCTCACATTTTGAGTAGCGCGCATCTGGATGATATCGCATTGGTTTTCCCCCTATCACATTTAAAATATGTGTCATGTCTTATTCCTAACAAAACTACATTCAATAATATTCTAACTTTTTAACATGATTTTAGTATTAATCTCATGTTAAGTTTACAGTGACTCAAATTAATATAAATGAAATAGGTGATTGTGATGATTTTTATTGGTATTGATTTAGCGTGGACACCACATAAAGAGACAGGAATATGTGTGTTAAGCCAATCCGGTGAAGTGTTAACCCTTTGCGCCGATAGTTATTCCATCGAAGACATCATACGCATCATAACGTCATATCATCCACCTCTGAGTATCGGTATCGCCGCCCCGCTTATCGTAAAAAATGAGACTGGCGCTCGTGAGGCCGAAAGACTACTCATGAAAACGAAAATCCATGGTTATCGCCAATACGCTTTTATTGCCAATCGTCACTTTTTAAAGAAAACGTATGGTGAGATACGGGGAGAAATTTTGTTATACGCGCTAAAAGAAGCATATCCAGATTTAACTTTACATTTATCTAAAACAAAGACACATGTCATAGAAACCTTTCCTACTTCAATAACCTGTGGCTTGTTTCCTGAATACTTTCCTTTTCGATATAAACAAAAACGCCATGTCTCTTTCAATCAATCCATTCAAGGCCTTCAAACATTGTGCGACTGTTTGTTATTTCAAAAAGGTCCATATACTTTATACGGGTGCAACTCGTTAAAAAACATTGATTGGACTAACTTGACACGTCATACGAAAAAGCATATCGAAGATCAATTGGATGCCTTACTTTGCGCATACGGCTTGTATACACTTTTTCATGATTTATCCACACCGCTCTTATGTGGGGTGCCAGAAAACGGTGCAATCGTCATTCCTATAAAAGAACATAAAAACACGCTCGACCAATGATAGGTCAAGCGTGTTAATTTTATTCGATTGCCCCAGCTTTAGGATCTGATTCACCATGAACATAGTAATCAACATATTCAGGCTCTAAAGGTTTTACCCCTTTAATAATATCTGCAGCTTTTTCAGCTAACATTAAAACTGGCGCATGGATATTACCATTTGTTGTTGTAGGCATGACAGACGCATCAACCACGCGTAAGTTTTCCATACCATGAACTTTCATTGTTAGTGGGTCAACGACAGCCATTGGGTCTGAGGCTGGTCCCATTTTCGCACTACAAGATGGGTGTAATGCTGTTTCAGCATCACGACGTACCCAATCTAAAATTTCTTCATCTGTTTGAACTGAAGGTCCTGGTGAAATTTCACCACCATTATATTTGTCCATCGATGGTTGTTTTAAAATGTTTCGTGCAACGCGAATCGCTTCAACCCATTCTTGTCTATCTTCTGGCGTAGATAAATAGTTAAAGACAAATTCTGGTTTTTCATATGGGTTTGTTGATTTAATTTTTAAATATCCACGTGAATTTGAATACATAGGTCCCACATGAACTTGATAACCATGTGCAGTTGGTGCTTTTTGGCCATCATATCGTACTGCTAACGGTAAGAAGTGGAACATTAAATTTGGATATTTCACATTGTCATTTGAGCGTACGAATCCGCCACCTTCAAAGTGGTTACTTGCCGCAGCACCCGTACGACGTGTTAACCATTCAATACCGATAAATGGCATTTTTAATTTATTTAAGCTTGGTTGCATTGATACCGGTTCTTTACATTTATGTTGTACGTACACTTCTAAATGATCCTCGAAGTTTTCACCCACACCTGGCAAGTGGATACGTGGTTCAACGCCCACAGAACGTAAGTGTTCAGAATCACCAATACCAGACAACTGTAATAATTGTGGTGTATTAATCGCACCACCAGATAAGATGACTTCTTGCGCTAATACTTTATGCAATTTGCCATTTCGTTTGAACGATACGCCCGTTACGCGATTGCCATCAAAATGAAGTTTTTCTACAAATGCACGTGTTTTCACAGTCAAGTTCGGACGTTTCATCGCCGGACGTAAGTATGCACGTGAAGCAGACACACGACGACCGTTATGAATTTGACTATCAAAAGGTCCGAAACCTTCTTGGCGATATCCGTTCACGTCTTTTGTTTTATGATAACCAGCATCTACTGCCGCATTAAAGAATGATTCAAACAATGGGTTGTCTGCTGGGCCTCGACGTAATTTTATTGGACCATTTAAGCCACGGATTGGATCATCTTTATCTGCACCAAATGCAGTTTCTAAACGTTTAAAGTATGGTAAACAATGCGCATAATCCCATGTATCCATACCTTCAGGTTTACCCCATTTTTCATAATCTAATGGATTTCCACGTTGATAAATCATACCATTGATAGAACTTGAACCACCGAGTACTTTACCACGTGTATGGAACACTTTACGACCACCCATGTGTGGTTCTTCGGCCGTTTCATATTTCCAGTCATATAAACGATTACCTGATGGATACATTAATGCAGCTGGCATTTGAATGAGTAAATCCCAAGGGTAATCACTACGCCCTGCTTCTAATACAAGTACCTTTTTATCTTTATCTTCACTTAAACGTGCACCTAAAACGGAACCTGCACTTCCGCCTCCGATAATAATGTAATCATACATTTTGTCGTACGCTTTACTCATGAGTGAATTGCCTCCTTCAATTTATGCGTTGTTTTTACCAAACCATCCGATTGGTTCTGGGTTTGTATTCATTAAAATGTGTTTTGTTTCTAAATATTCATCTAAACCTTCGTGACCAAGTTCACGGCCAATACCTGATTGCTTATAGCCACCCCATGGTGCTTGCGCAAAGTATGGATGGAAGTCATTGATCCAAACCGTACCCATACGCATTTTCTTCGCAACGCGGTTGGCTTTACCGATATCTTTTGTGAAGACGCCCCCTGCTAAACCATAGATAGAATCATTTGCGAGATGAATGGCTTCTTCTTCAGTGTCAAAACCTTCAATTGTGACAACCGGTCCAAATACTTCTTCTTGAACGATACGCATAGATGTATCACAATCTGTAATCACTGTTGGTTCAAAGAAGAAACCGTTCTTCAAGTCGTCACGCTCTGGACGTTTTCCACCAATCGCAATCGTCGCACCTTCTTCTTTAGCAATCGCCATATAGCTTTCAACTTTGTCGCGGTGTGCCGCTGAAATTAATGGTCCAAGTTCTGTTGATTCATCAAAACCGTTACCCATTTTAATGTTTTTAATACGTTCGATGAGTGCTTTTTCAAAATCTGCTTTAATGTCGTTATGCACGATAATACGTGAACCTGCTGAACAAACTTGACCAGCATGGAATAACCCACCATTTAAGGCTTGGTCTACCGCTAAATCAAAATCAGCATCGTCAAAAATGACATTTGGATTTTTTCCCCCGAGTTCAAGCGCTATGTTCGTAACGTGATCTGCTGCTTGTTTCATGATGCGTTTACCTGTTTGAATCCCACCGGTAAATGAAACAAGATCGATATCTTTATGCGTTGACATGATGTCTCCAATTTCTGAACCTGCACCAAGTACTAGGTTTACGACACCTTTAGGGAAGCCGACTTCTTCCATTAATTCAAATACACGAATTGTCGTTAATGGCGTGATTTCACTTGGCTTCATGACAATGGAACATCCTGTCGCAAGTGCGGGTGCAATCTTCCATGACGCTTGTAGTAATGGATAGTTCCAAGGTGTGATTTGCGTCACAACGCCCACAGGTTCTTTAACGATTTTACTGTCCGTATTAGGAATTGGAGAGTTAATGATCTCGCCACCCACTTTATCCGCTAAACCAGCAAAATACATAAAGACGTTATGAATGTCATCCATATCAGCACGAGATTCTTCTAGCGTTTTACCTGTATCTAACGTTTCAAGTTGTGCAAGTTCCTCACGATGTTCTTTAATTTTGTCTGCAATTGCACGCACTTTTTGACCTTTCACATCTCCTGTTTCATCCGCATAAACCCCTTCATCGAATGAACGGCGTGCTGCTAAAATAGCACGTTCAACATCTTCAGTTGTACCTTCAGCCACTTCTAAAATGACTTCTTGATTATAAGGATTGATGATTTCACGTGTTGCTTTGTTACTGCTTTCAACCCACTCGCCATCAATATATTGACGACGTGATAACTGTTTCACAAATTCCATCAAACGACCCTCCGTTAAGTTTGTTAAGTTTTTATTTAACGAATTTCACAAAGTAAACTTTAACATTACCAACATGCCTTGTCAATGTTCATACTTTTTACTTACCCCATAGGTTTTAAGCTTAAATGAATTTAAATTATGCACCGGCTATTGTTTTCATGGGACGCTCTTATAATCTCAGTTTGTTAAAAAAGTAATAAATATTTCTAATTTCTTTAATTTTATGGGTATAATGCACTTAAATCGTGATAAAATATAACGTGCAAATTGGAGGTGTGCTGTCATGAAAAAAACAAAACCTTATGAAATACAACTTGAAACAGCGAAAGACATAGTAATTAATTCTATTGCAGAAACGATGGATTTATATGGCATTAACCGTAGTGTTGGTAATTTATATGGCATCATGCTTTTTAAAGACAGCATGACTTTGGATGAAATGCGACAAGAACTCCAAATGAGTAAGCCAAGTATGAGTGCAGGTGTCAAAAAACTACAAGAGTTAGATGTCGTGAAACAACGATTTACGCGAGGAAGTCGCAAACAACATTTTGAAGCAGAAAAAGACTTTTTCGACTTTTTCAGTAATTTCTTCACAAAAAAATGGCAACGTGAGTATACAGTAAACTTTGCAGCAGTTAAAGAAGCAGAAGCCATTATTGACCACATCTTAGCAGCGGATGATGTTGATGAAGCTACACGAGAAGAAGCAGAAGAGATTAAAACACACATGGCCCATTCTCGTATCTATTACCACTGGTTAGAAAATATCAGTAATGCAATTAAAACAGGTGAAATTTTCGAACATTATCCAATTCCAGACCCTCAAGAAACGGAAAAATAAATAATCTGAAGAACTTTACATTTTAAACTGTCTACGAAGCATAGCGCTTTGTAGGCAGTTTTTTGTGCTAATTATTGAGATACGAATAACGTCATTGTCGTTGGTAAAAAATATGGAATAACGCATCTCCACATTTTTTGTGTATGAAAATACGCGACATTAATTCAACACCATACAAAAAGACAAACCTATTTTTATCTAAGTTAGGTTTGTCTCATTTGATGAAGGGTTCCGCCCTTCCACTTATTTATAAATTATCATCGTCTTCATCATCTTTCTTTTCAGAGACTTGGACAATACGTAATGAACGGCGCTCAATCTTTTTAAACCGTTCTGCGCGTGTTTGTAATGCGATACGATCATTAGAAAGAATCATAATAAACGAAACCATGATAATGACGAAAATCGCAATTAACGGCACACCGGCGACAATTGAGGCTGTTTGTAGAATTTCAAGTGCTTTTTCCCCACCTACTAACATTAGTGAGAACGGTAGTAAACAGAGCGCAAATGCCCAGAATAAACGATTCCATTTGAAAGGCTCCCCATCAACTTTCATTTGTGTCGCTGCTGCGACAATGTAGGATGCTGAGTCAAATGTTGTCACTAAAAATAAGAACGCAGACATAATAAACAAGACGACAACAACTGTTGAAAATGGTAATTGGCTAATGACTTCAATAATTGTTGCTTCTGTACCATGCGCATTTAAATATTTAACTACATCAAATTTTCCTGAAATTTGAAGATATGCAGCATAATTTCCGAAAATACCAAAGAACAAAATACATCCAAATGTACCGTATGCAATTGTTCCTAAAATCACTTCTTTCAAGGTACGCCCTTTAGAAATACGAGCGATAAATAAACCAATAAATGGTGCATAGACAATCCACCATGCCCAATAGAATATTGTCCATGTTTGTGGGAAATTCGTCTCTTTTCTACCACCAATACCGCCAAACGGTTCAAGCCATGTTGCCATTTGGAAGAAATTTTTCATCATATTCCCAAAACCCGTCACTGTTGTTTCCATAATAAAAATGGTAGGTCCAACAATGAAAACAAACGCAAGTAACACAAAGGATAACCAGACGTTTAAGTCACTTAATAACTGTATTCCTTTTTTCAAACCTTGATATGAACTATAGGCAAATACCGCTGTAATACATAATAAAACGATACTTTTAACAACCATACTGTGCCCATCAAGACCAAAAAGTTTTTCTAAACCTGCTGTAATCATTGGTACACCTAAAGCGAATGACGTGGCTGTACCACCCATTAATCCAAAAATAAATAAAATATCAACAAGTTTACCTAAAAATTTGTCCGTTTGACCTTTCAAAATAGGTCGACATGCTTGGCTAATTTTAAATATAGGTTGCTTTTTAACAAATACAAGATATCCAATAGGTAAAGCTGGCAACACGTAAATCGACCATGCGATAGGTCCCCAATGGAACATACCGTACATTGTCGCATACCCAAGAGCCTCTTCACTCATTGGCTTTGCGCCAAATGGTGGTCCTTGGAAATAATAGGCCCACTCAATCACGCCCCAATATAAAATATCCGAGCCAATACCAGCACAAAAGAGCATAGAAGCCCATGCAAAATCACTAAATTCTGGTTTATCACTTGCACGGCCAAGTGTAACTGAGCCGTATTTACCAAAAGCGATATATAAAACAAACCCAAATATAGTTAAGCCGAGGACTAGATATAGTGCCCCAAGTTTAGACGTTACAAAATCATTCATTGCCATGACGACAGATCGACTTTGGTCAGGAAAGACCATCATAGGAATGACAGTAAGTAAAAGTGCTAATGCTGTCCCTATAAAAACGACCCAATCTATCATTTTCCGATTTCGAAGCAATAGAAGCTCCCCCTTTATGTATTGAATCAATTACATTGCTTTTCTTGCTGAAAATCTACAGATGTGTTTCGTTTTAATACATGCCTTAGGGTATCTAATAATTCATTTTAATGCAAATTACATACAATTACTTTGTGACAACTTAATGAATATATATAACATCCTCATTAGAAAAATATTGTCAAAACGCCTTAATTAACTACATAAAGAACGTTAAGAATTTACTTAACAAATTAAAATTTGGATTTTTATGCACTATACATGAATATTTATTTATTTGTAAATAATGTGTTTTCTAAGTTGATTTTAGAATTTTTAAGGTTTTCATTTTTGTGTTTTATAGACTTACTATGTTACTGCATTTTAAAAATGACATTTTAAGTGAAAATCAGAAGCATACTTTTAACAAAAATACACTTTACACAAAACGATTCTTGTATAATCGATTGTTACTTATTGCGTGATATTCACGACAAAAATTTTATTTTTAATCTTGGCTATTTCTCAATTATTTTAGATTACATTGTTATGTTTAACGGCAACGATGATGGACACGTCCTTATTGATCAATCATCCCACTCATTGAATGTAAATGTTGAAATAAAAAAGCACATCTACATCATTCGTGAAGTAAATGTACTTATTGCAAATAACTGATAAAAGATATGATTAACAGCAAAACGCCAACAATTAACGAGAAAATGCCGAGCCACTTTCTCGTACGTATAGAAATAACCCCTATAGTCAAAATAATGAGCGCTTGCAAGATAAATTTTATCGATAAATTAAATTGAATGATTTGGAGCATGTTTAAACATAAAATCATTAAAACAATCGTTCCAAGAATAAATGCCAACCACTCATAAGGCAAAAATATCCTTTTCATGTGTCACCTCGTTTTAATAAGCATGTCACCAAAACCCATATGTGTTATAACGTTTTAACCATACGTTGTTCTCGATATCCCTCATCTTCCTCTTCTGTACCGTCAAATTGATATCCGTGTTTTTCGTAAAAACGAATGGTGTCAAAGTTAGTATCAACGACCCATAATAAGCTTTGATTAGTGTGAGTTGCCATGACTTGTTCCGCTTTTTGGATGAGCTGTGTGCCAATACCTTGATGTTGGTATTCCGGCAACAAGTAAATAATAAAAATTTCAAATGCACCCTTCAAATCATCATCTCTTGTAGGCCCATACATAATAAACCCTACAATGCGTTGATCTTGCTCTGCTACAAAACAGTCCGTATTAAATCGTTTATGCTTTTTTAAATAGCCTTCTTCTGTTTGATCCTCTAGATGTGCTTCTGGCAAAATTCCTTTATACGTATGTATATATGATACATAATGGATTTTCGCAATTTCTGGAATATCTTTGAGTGCTTTACGTCTAATCTTAACCATCCGCTTCACCTCATTTATTTGGATTATATTAAATATATCATAGTTTTATTCACTGAAATAAAAACGTAATAAGGACTTATTTAGATTGTACCCACAACTGGAATTTGTTTTTTCATTGACATACAGCCCCTTTTTCAAAACATTAATTTTATTATAAATGATCTCATAAAATGTTGAAATGACACAAGTTGTTTAAAAATAGGAATTTAAATAGAGGTATAATAAAATATATGAAACTTTGAAGGGGTGTCTTTGTATGCTTTCACATACGATTTATCAACATGGTACATTAGGCGTAATTATGACAGGTGCACTTGAGGGAACAACTTCTATCGGTGAGATGTTACGCTATGGCAATTATGGGATTGGGACGTTAGAAGGCGGCGATGGAGAAGTGATGATACAAGATGGTATCGCGTATCACATTAGTGCTACAGATGAAAAAGTACGCATTTTAGCGGATGATGTGTGCCTTCCCTACGCTAATGTGGTTCAATTTTATGCGGACACTTCATTTGAGTGTCAGTATGATAATGAAAAAACGCTGTATGAGAAAATTCGTCAAATGATGTGGAGTGAAAATTTATTTTCAGTTATTAAAATCAGTGGTCGTTTTAAACACATGCATGGGCGTGTCATGCCAAAGCAAGATCCACCGTATAGAAAGTTAGTTGAATCCGCACGTCAACAACCTGAATATCAATGCAATCAAGTAGAAGGTACGATTATCGCATTTTATACACCAGACTATTACCATGGTGTAGGTTCAGGCGGTTTTCACGCGCATTTTTTATCACAAGATCAGACATTTTTAGTTCATGTTCTAGACTTTGAAACGATAAATGTACGCGTTGAAATCCAAAATTGTACACAATTTCACCAAATCCTTCCTACAACATCTTCTTTTTTAGAGAAAGATATAGACTTTGAAAATATATTAGAAGATATTAAAGAAGCGGAGTAAACTTTAAGACCTCCATATCAATAATATTGTATGGAGGTAAATCTATTATTTTAACTTTTTAGAATAACCATAAGATTTTTTAATATAGTTATTTCGGTGATAGAAGTGGTATGCATTATTTCTCTCTAATTTAATGCCACTATTCAATGCAATTACATTACAATCTAAACTCTTAGCCAGACTTTCAGATTTATTAATCAAATACGTCCCGTAACCTAATTGTCTATAATTATGGTCTACTACAAATGCCAATATGCGCATGTAATAACCACTTTTTTCATAAAACATCATTTTACACATGCCACTAAATCCAATTATTTTTTCATCCTTTATTAATAGCAACATATAATAATCTTGATGTTGATAAATTTTTGTTAGTTGCTCATTTATATCCGTAATTGACATTTCATAACCTAAATCTTTATACAACTTTTGAATGACATTTAAATCTTTAAAATCCCTTCTTTCAATTAATCGAACAAAAACCATATTATCCCCTTCTTAAGTTTGTTTTATATATTTATTTTATCAAAGTTTATAAAAACAATGCCCCTCATATAAGCGGGGCATTGTTTAATCTGCTTTATTTATCTCCAATCATTTCGAACATTTTCTTGGCGTTATCAGTATTATCGATATTTCCTCGGAAATGTTCAGCGCCTGGTCCGTGCGCATAAATATCAACATCTTCACCTGTATGGCCCGTTGACGTCCAACCTGTTAAAGATTTGTCGTCGATTGGTTTTTGGATGGTCTCATGAAGCTTTTGAAGCTGTTGTTCATATTTTTCTTTATCTTTGTCTTTATTGATTTTACTTAACTTTTTAGCTTCTTTTTTCATTTTCTTCATGTCTTCTTTACTCACTTCAAAACCATATCCTGCATTAATGGCTTCTTCTACACTTTTACCTGCTTCAATTTGTTCTACCATCCAACGTCCTGAATGTTTCATTTGACGAATGGGTTCCGGTTTCCAATTGTACTCGCCATCTTTCCCCATCGATAAACCACCTGTTGAATGGTCCGCTGTTGAAATGACTAACGTATCTGGATGTTCATTGGCATATTGAATGGCATGTTCAAATGCTTTCTCATAACTTTTCATTTCAGACATGACACCTGTCACATCATTTGCATGTCCTTGTTTATCGATAGACGCACCTTCTACCATAAGGAAAAAGCCCTTGTCATTTTTTGAAAGTTTATCTAATGCTGCTTTTTGCATATCGACAAGTAATGGTTTTTTTCAGGCGCATCAATTTGTAATGGCATATTTTTTTCTGCAAATAAACCAAGAACCTTGTCTTTTTTAGAAGTCGCTAATTGTTGTTTATCTGTGACAACATCATATCCATCTTTTTTAAATTTTTGATCTAAATTGCCGTTTTCTTTACCGAAATATTTAGATCCGCCACCTAACAATACGTCAACTTTATGGTGACCATTGATGCGTTGATCATAAAATTGCTGAGCGATTTCATTCTTTTTATCTCGATTATCTACATTCGCTGCAAATGCCGCTGGTGTGGCATCGGTAATTTCAGCAGTTGACACTAAACCTGTAGATTTCCCTTTCGTTTTAGCACGTTCGAGAACTGTTTCTAAGTCTTTTTTATTGGTATCTACACCGATAGCACCATTATATGTTTTCACACCTGTACTAAATGCTGTACCACCCGCAGCAGAATCAGTTATATTTTCTTTTGGATCATCAGGGTGTGTTTGATGAGCACCTACTAAATAATCATCGAATGTTGTTCTTTCCACTTCTTTCGTATTAGGATTGTCTGCAAAATGACGATACGCTGAATTATAACTTGGCCCTAGACCATCACCAACCATAAAGATGATATTTTTAGGATTTTTAGTATTACCATAGACAGATGCTTTTTCTTCTTTTGATTGTTGTTTATGGGCTGTATTATTTTCATTTGCACTCACCATTGGTGTTGTCGCTAATAGAGATGATGCCACAAGGGTACTCGCTAATGTCACTTTTGATAACTGTTTTCTATATTTCACTACGTATTTAACTCCTCTACATCAAAATTTAATTCATAGTCATTGTAGAGTGCGATTTTAAAGCTACAGTTAGGTTTTCATTAAAATAAAGTAAATGCCAAACCATTTTATCTTAATAATTGTTTTATATTTATTTTATTTATTATTACGCAAAAACATCGGATGTTAGGCGCACATCAAATAAAAAAAGACGTTTAAATCATACATGATATGCATAATCTAAACGTCTCAACTATACAGATAATGAGATGTATTTACTTTTATTCAAAAACAATTAGTTCTTAACATTGTTGCCAAAGAAATCAAAAATTTGTGTAGCATTTTCAGTGTTATCTATATTACCTTGCCACTGATTAGAACCCGGACCATAGGCATAAGTGTTCACATCTTCTCCAGTATGTCCATATGTTGTCCAACCTGTGTGAGATTGGTCATTAATAGGTTTTTGAATGGCATCTTGCAGTTTTTGAAGTTGCGCCTCATATTTGCCTTTATCTTTTTTCTCATCTAAACCTTTGATCGCATCGGCTTCTTTTTGAATCACATTAATTTGCGATTTAGACACGTCAAACCCATATCCAGCTTGAATTGTTTTCGTCACATCTTTACCGCTTGCGATTTCTTCTGCCATCCATTTGCCTGAATGTTTCATACTTTGGATTGCTTTTGGATCCCATTTGTAATCTTTTCCTTTACCGATTGTCAATCCACCCGTGGAGTGATCTGCAGTCGCAACAACTAATGTATCTGGATGTTTTTGCGCATATTTCATCGCATTTTCAAAAGCTGATTCAAAGCCTGACATTTCTGACATAACACCTGTAATGTCATTCGCATGACCTTGTTTATCAATCGATGCGCCTTCTACCATAAGGAAAAATCCTTTTTTATTTTTAGAGAGCTTACTCAATGCAGCATCTTGCATATCAGATAATAACGGATTTTGTTTTGGTGCATCAATTTGTAGCGGCATATTCTTATCTGCAAAAAGACCGAGCACTTGATCTTTTTTAGAGTGAGCTAATTGTTGTTTGTTTTTAACAAGATCATATCCATCTTTTTTAAACTTTTTATCAATATCACCGTTTTCTTTCCCAAAATATTTGGCGCCACCACCAAGTAATACATCCACTTTATGCTTACCGTTAATGCGGTCATTATAAAATTGTTTTGCGATTTCATCTTTTTTATCACGACTATCGATGTGTGCAGCGTACGCCGCTGGTGTCGCATCTGTAATTTCTGCCGTTGAAACTAGTCCTGTTGATTTTCCTTGAGATTTAGCACGTTCAAGAACTGTTTCAACAGGTTTTTTATCTGGCGTCACGCCAATTGCACCGTTGTATGTTTTATGACCCGAACTAAATGCAGTGGCACCAGCAGCAGAATCTGTAATATTTTCTTTAGGGTCGTCTGGGTTTGTACGTTGTGTTCCCACTAAATAGTGATCAAATGCCGTTTTTTCCATTTCTTTTGTATTAGGATTATCTTTGAAATAACGATACGCTGAATTATACGATGGTCCCATTCCATCTCCCACCATAAAAATCACATTTTTAGGATTTTTTGTATTTCCATACATAGCGACTTTGTCTTGCGCTTGATTTTGTTTACTTTGTGCCTTCGCATACGTTGCTTGTGAGACACCGAGGATGGATGAGGCAATCAATGAACTTGCGAGTGAAACTTTCGTTAATTTACCAACTATTTTCATATGTAACTAACCCCTCTTAATATTATTGTTTACAAACGTATTATATATACTGTTTTTGAACCAGAATTTGATTTCACTATAAATTTGAGTAAAGAGAATCATAATCATTACTTTTTACTAATAATATAAAGAACAGAAGCCTGTCATATCATAAACTTTCCTAGTATTTATAAATTGATTTCATTATAATAACCTTAAAGAGAGAAAGGTGTGATTTCATGCAACAATGTCAACATTGTGGGGCACCCATTGAACAGTACACGCGTATTTGTCCACATTGCGGTCGTTCACGTTTCGAACCCCCTACACCACCTAAAAAACCTTCATCATGGTTATTCAAAATTTTAGCCTTCTTCATAACTTTTTTAATTATTGCCGTTATAGTGAGTATTGGTTTTTTAGCAATGCGATTTATGAATACAGACATAAACTTTGATTTTACACCTAAAAAAAGTGACAAGGCGTTGCCTCATACGAAATTACAACATGTAAATGTTTTATCACCTGAATTTAGTGCACAGTACATGAATGTGAATCGCATTGAAGGGTATCAAGGATTTAAACTTAATCAAACACGAAATCAAATCGAACAGCAATTTGGCAAAGCTGAAAAAACATTTAAGGTTGGCGATTTAAAGGTCCACCAATATGGTGACATTGGCGTTTCATACAGTAACGACCATGTTAATCATGTTTTGGTGACACCTAACAATGTTTCTAACCATGCATTCATCGCGGTTCATAACCGTCCTGATGCAGACCATGGCCACTACTGGTATTATGATAAAAACAACCAAAATGGCTATACCATTAAAGTTTATGTAAAAGATGGTCATATTATAGCTATAGAAAATATCCCACAAATATAAAACAGACCTGACACGTTACACATTAACGTTTCAGGTCATTTTTTGTTGTTCCACATGAAACAAACTTTTTAATTAGATTTTACTTTTTTTACCACGGTGCCACCAGCGATAGATAAGGTATAAGACAGCTAAAGCTAAAATCACGACAAATATTTTAGAATATATACCCACATATTGAATAATTTGATGAATATGATCACCTAAAGTCATCCCTAACGTGATTAAGAATATATTCCAAATTGCCGTACCTATAGCTGTGAATAGGATAAAGTGCAACATATTCATACGCGTTAAGCCGGCAGGAATAGAAATAAGCGTTCTTAATATCGGAACTAAACGTGCGAATAAAATCGCCCAGTGGCCGTATTTTTCAAACCACGCAGACGTTTTATCTAAATCTTTACGTTTAATTCGAACATATTTACCATATTTATCAATCCAACGATACAAACGGTCCTCACCAATTAATAAACCAATGTAATATAACACCACTGAACCCGCTGTAGCAGCCACAATCGCAATGAAACATACAATCCAAAAATTCATTTCCGTACGGGTAGTCATGTAGCCGGCAAACGTAAGCACAATCTCTGACGGAAAAGGGTGCAAGATATATTCAACAAATATTAATAGAAAAATGCCAAAGTAGCCATAATGGCTCATTACATCAGTAATCCATTGCTCCATGTTTTTCACCTATTTACTATGAGAATATCGTTCATTATAAATTTTACTTACCCATTTTACCATAAATGAATCTTTGACATGTTGATTGTCATTTCTAACGTTTGATATACCCATATATTATTCCATCACTTCTTTAAATGGATTATCCATCTCATAATCATAGTATTTTTCCTCAAATTCTTCATTCCGATGCTCATACACTGCTCGTGATACGATACTGGTACGACGTTCTAAGCCGTAATTTTCTATATAAATACCATTACGCGCTTTTACGTATGGCACGACTTTCGCTTTAAACTTTACCTCTTCCCCAATCAATGCGCGACAACGATCGAAATACCTTTCGCGTTCATATAACCATATGTGATCAACGTCTATCCCTGATACAGAAACATGTTTTAATAAAATTCTCACATTCCGTTTCCAAGGCGCAGACATATCTAACTTATTTTTATGGTCAACAGCAGTGATAACACCTGTCACAATCACTTTGCGATTTTTGAATGGTTCTAATTGTGTTCGTTGCATCGGTTCACCACCTTTCGACGCACCCTATTAAATATAAATATACCCTTAATTGTGAGAAAAATACAAAAATTCGTATTATAGATATACTTAATTTAATCGTTTGAAATACACAAAAATGTATAGAGACAGTCTAACCGGACACTTCCCTAAGACACCCAGGATGTCTAAAATGCGTGTTTTCCCTAATTGACGCAATGATGTAATGCTCATATGATAGATATACACACACATATTCAATCCACCATGAAAGAAGGTTTCATTATGTTATTGACTGAAACACAGCGTCAAACCACACGACAAGAGTTATATGCGCATTATGAAGACACATCATTAAGTTTAGAAGCGCTCGCAACTCAATTAGGAACTAGCCCCAAAGAAGCACGCGACATTTTGAATATGAACATGAGCCATATGGATGAAAAATTATTTTACGACCGTTTAATATCAGTGATTAACTTGTTGAATTCAATGATTACTCAAAAGGGTGGTACGCCACAATCCTATACGTATATAGATCAAATCACTAAGCAATGACATGAGAGAAAACATTGTAATGGCGCATTGTAATTAACTTAATCAAGTCATTTTGCATTACCCTTACAACTCATGTTATAATTTCATTAACAAGGATACTAATGTAGAAGCACCAATCCCCTCACTACTGCCATAGTGAGGGGATTTTTTGGTGTTGGCCCATGTCGCCTATTTATGCTTATTGCCACGCGTGCGTAGCCAATGCGCAAAAAGCGTAACAATACAACCACTGATGATCGTGGTCGTGATGTGAACAAGGATATCTAACATAGAACGCACCTCCTCTCTACGTCAGATTGACGCCTGAGAGATAGGCGACGTTAAAAGTATATCATCTGTCGTCACACTACGCATCCGCTTTAAAATATATTAATAATAAACATTTATAGCATATTTACTATCAATTAATTGGGTGTATTTTCTATTTTGAAAACTTTCCATATTGTTACTGATACAAGCCATGCCAAAATGAAAACAATGACCAAACCATAACCCAACCATCCTACATCAAGTTGAGTAATCCATCCTCCTATGCCTGTCGTCCAATGTTGTTTTTCGCCAATCAGCTGTAAAATTTCTAATACACCAATTATCAACGCGGCAATGACAGAAATTGAAGTGATGGTTATGTTGTAGTATATTTTACGCACTGGTGTTTCAAAAGCCCAATGGTAAGCCTCAGTCATCACAATACCATCTAAAGTATCTAATAAGCTCATACCAGCCGCAAACAATATCGGTAACGCAATGATACCGATTAACGGCAAAGTTCGTTGCGCAGCACCTGCCGACAACGCTAAGAAAGATACCTCACTCGCTGTATCAAATCCTAATCCAAATAAAAATCCTAATGGATAAACATGCCAACTTTTAGATATAAATTTAAAGAAAGGTTTTACAAGGTGAATCATAAACCCTCTGGAATTTAAAAGCGCATTTAATTGAACAGATGTGATATGTTCCGCGCGCACCTTTTTAAATAATTGAATCAACTGAATTAAAATAATTAAATTAATAACCCCAATAATAATAAGGAAGAAACCCGACACTAGCGTACCTATTAACCCACCTGTATCTTGGAACGTAGCGATGTGATCTTTTGCCCAATTCACTGCAACCCCTAGCAACACAGCCATTAAAAATACGACTGAGGAATGTCCTAAAGAAAAATAAAAGCCTACGCCTGTCGGACTTTCCTTTTGTTCCAATAATTTACGTACTGTATTGTCAATGGCAGCAATATGATCTGCATCAAATGCATGACGTAATCCTAAAGTGTAAGCTATAAACCCCATTCCGATTAAAATAGGGTGTTGCCAACCACTAAAAAACAAACCGCCAAAGCCGAGTATGTGTAAAAGCAAAACAATTCCCAAATATGGGCCTGCATTTTTAATATTTCGATTAATTTTCATAAAATCACCATTACTATATTATAATAATAAAAGGATACACTTTCTTCTTTGTAAGTTAAAGCGAAAGCAAAAAAAATATTTTTAAATAAACATAAAAACCAACACTTCCTTGACATTTTGTTCAAAAGATTAGATTATTAATAGATTTAAAGCTACCTTATTAGTAAGAAATATGCTTAAATGAGTGATAAAGAGAAAAAAAGAGGTGCAAACATGAGCAACAAAATTTTAATTATTGAAGACGACCTAGATATACAAGCATTGATCCATTTGTCACTCACCTCTCAACACATTGGTGAGGCTGATTGTGCGAGTACGTTTAATGAAGCCCTGAAGTATCTTCAGTCGCATACTTACGATGTGATTTTGTTAGATTTAAACTTAAACTCTGAAAGTGGTTATGAATTATTAAACGAAGTCGATCAAACACAAACAAAAGTGTTAATCGTAACAGCTAAAGATACAAGCTATGACGTATACCGAGGTTTTGAAGAAGGTGCTGTCGATTATATTAAAAAACCATTCGACCCGATGGAACTTGCTTATCGCGTAAAAATACATTTGAAACCAAAACGCGATTATATGTATCAGTTCAAACATCTTAAAGTGAACTTCCGTACAGCTGAAGTGTGGATTCAAGACGAGCCAGCGAATTTAACAGCGCGTGAATACGACTTATTAGAATACTTTATTAGTAACCCAAACCGTATCTTAAGTAAAGAACAATTATATGCTCAAGTTTGGGGTTATGAAACAGGTGTCGACGACAATACGTTAATGGTACATATTCGTACGTTGCGTAAAAAAGTAGAATTAACACCAAACACACCTGAACTGATTCAGACTGCCCGTGGTAAAGGATACATTTACCGAGGTCAATTGAATGAATAAGCGCTTTATTATTAAATTTGCGAAATACATGTCGTTGTACTTTTTTGTCACGACATTATTGACACTCGTAGGATTTATACTTTTCACGTATTTGGCAAGCAAATCGTCACATATCAACAATTTAACAGAGTTTGACTTGGAGCTTTACCCCCCCTACTCACCTAAAGAAGTAGAAGTACCAATGCCTGTTTTAGAGCTCGCCAAACAAAGTAAAGCAGACGTCTATGTGACTAAATTGAACGGCACTATTGTTTACCCACATAATGTGAAAGGGAACATCAAATCCCGTTTAATAAAAAATGCCTATCAATCGCATTCAATCCGCTATAAATACGGCGCTGAACATTATTATTTTATCTATATTTATCCTAAAGGCGAAAATCCAGATATTAAAAATGTCAAAAACATCGATGTTCACATGTTGCTTGAAAGTATGCGTACGAACGGCTTAAATCCTTATGAATTTAATATTTCAAATGGGAATTTAACGTTTTATGAAAACAGTGGGATTGACCGTTTTGATACAACTATCGTTCAAGAACATACAAATACGATTTATTTAAGTTGGTTAGTGATTATTATTGCCAATATTGTATCCATCTTAATCTTTTCATGGATGATCTCACGTCGTATTTCGCGGCCACTCTTTTTCTATTCCCGTTGGATTAAAAATTTAAGTGTCGGTCGCCTGCATCAACCTGATGCACGTGTTCATAATCGTGAACGTACACGCAGGATTTATCAAGAACTTGACGATGCAATATTCACATTGAATAAACAACTTGTAAAAGACCGCTTTTATCATGATCAAATTCAATATTATAAAACGAAATGGATATCTCAAATTTCGCATGATTTAAAATCTCCACTCACATCGATTTATGGATTTTCTAAACTCGTGCGTGGCGCAACTGATGCAGATCAACAACATCTCAAATTGATATCTGAAAAAGCAGACTATATTCGAGAAGTCATTGATAACTTAAGCGCACAATTCAAATATGAAACTGAACAAATGGAATATCATCGTGAAGCCTTTGAAATACAAAGTACTGTTGAACGCGTAAAATCTACTATTGGATTTGAAAAAATCAAAATAGATTTTAACTTTCCACCAGAAACTACATTTTATGGCAATAAGCTCTATTTTGAACGCATGTTATTTAACTTAATCAATAATAGTTTAGATCATAATGCTATCAACCCAGATATCACGATTTCATTTGATATAGATGCAAGAGATTTGTTTATTGACTATCAAGACAATGGCAAAGGATTACCAAGTTATAAACTTGATGATCTCATAAAAAAATCGTATACATCTAAAAAAGAAAAAGGAGAACACGGCCTCGGCTTATCAATTATTCGCGATGCTGTCGACTTCCATCAGGGTGAATTAACACTCGTGCCATCAAATAAAGGTGCACATTTTAAAATTTATTTACCAACAATCACACAAAGCAATGATAATAAATAATAGATACAAATAGTTAAAAACCACCACATCAAATTGTGGTGGTTTTTATACACGTATCATTGTCGAACAAAAACCTAGCGAATGTGTATGCGATTTACAGTTTTATAGTATGTTCCATGTGTCGTCAATTCTCTCGTTACATTACACTTAATTAAATTTTATGGTGTTATCATTCATAATTATACAAGATTTCGAATCAATTTAGATTGTCATAAACCTTTTAGATATGATGATTTCGCTTAAATAAATGATCGTAAAATGAAATGCGATATGTTAAGCGACGATTGACGATATCACATTCTACAATTTCATTAAATGCAGTTTTAAATTTATCTGATTCAATCCATGTATTAAAGAAATGGGCATCTTTCCATAATGTAATAATCACATAATGGTCTGCCTCATCAATGGGTTTTAGAAAGTAATAGGAATTGAACCCTTCTAAACCTTCCATGCCTGAATCTTTACTCAAACATTCCGACTCAAACTGTTCAGCTTTACCAGCTAAAATTTTAATATAGTTTAAAACGACAAAACATTTATCTATTGATTCTCCTACGTTATGCAAAGTTTCGTAAGCTTTAGTTTCATTATTTTTATCAATATAAATAGCATCTTCAAAGCGAATACGGTAATTTTTATTTTCATCAAGTATATCCATAAGCTGCCCCCTTTATTCATATGTATTCCCACGCTAAAGTGTCATGAAAGCGACATTTAAAAATTTTTATTAATAATATAAAAAACATCTATATTTTCACTATTATACACAAGTATTCCTATCTCATTGCTCATGTTCGAAAAAGAAAAAGCACTGATTCATTTCAGCGCTTTTTGCTTTTAATTTATAAAATAGGTGATACGAGTTTAGCGATAGATTGTTTGAATTTCACCCAATTAGAACGTGATTCATAACGCTCTGGTGTCAGTTTTTTCGAATCTTCAACATCACGTTCAAAGGCATGGATGAGTTTTTGTGCAATCGCTTTATTATAAATCAATGCATTCACCTCAAAATTCAATTGAAAACTACGCTGATCCATATTCGCAGAACCTACGGATGCCACTTCTCCATCAATAACCATCATTTTCGAATGGATAAATCCTTTTTCATACGTATAAACATTCACACCCTCGTACATCAGTTGTGCCACCGTCGTCAACGTTGCCCAATGTACAAATGGTTGGTCTGGTTTATTTGGTACGATAAGATGTACATCCACACCTGACTTAGCCGCAATTCTTAACGCATTGACAAAGCCGATTTCAGGTACAAAATATGGCGTATGAATGTATATCGATTTTTTCGCGTTCATAATCATTTTCAAATAGGCAAACTCCAATTGATGCCAGTCATTATTCGGACCACTTAACCCTAATTGCATGGCAACATGACCATCTTTACGTGCATTTTTAGGAAAATATCGTTGATCATAATCCAATTGTCTATCTTCATCAACTTGTGAATTCCAGTCATGTATAAAGCTAAGCTGTAAAGCATCAACACCATCACCTTGAATGCGCAAATGCGTGTCTCTCCAGTAGCCTAACTTATCGTCTAATCCTAAATATTCGTCACCAATATTAAAACCACCTACATACCCAATATCACCATCAATAATGAGATTTTTTCGGTGATTTCGATTGTTCACTCGAAAATTGATAAAGGGGATAATTTTTGCGTGAAAGAAAGCTTCTATAGATACGCCCGCTTCATAAAGTCCTTTCATTTTACCTTTACGCAATTGTTTGGATCCCACTGCATCATATAACAATTTGACTTCAAGACCTTCACGCGCTTTTTCTTTTAAAATTTCAAGAATTTCAGTACCTAAGCCATCTAAATTAATAATATAAAATTCCATGTGAATGTAATGCTTTGCTTCACGTAAATCTTTTTTCATTCTCTCAAATAATGCATGACCATCTGTATAGATATGAACATGATTATTTTCACTTAAAAACGATGCATCACGTGTAAGCATCATTTGAACGAGATCCGCTTGCTTTTCAACTACAGGGTTACGCGTTTGAAACGTTTCATTTTCAAATTGTTCCTTTTGTTGGTGTACACGTGCACGTGCATCTTCAACTTCTCCTGATGTTTCTTTTTTACTACTTTTCAACTTAACTGCACGTCCAAAGAATAAATAGAGTAAAAAGCCTAACACAGGTACAACAAATAATAATAATAACCATGCCCATGTAGATGTAGCTTCACGTCGATCTCTTTCCATAAATATAATGAAAAATGCTAACACTAGGTTGATTACAAAGAACGACCCTAAAAACAAGCGATAGAATATATTGATGCTAGGATCAAATATCAATTGCATCTCATTCACCTCACCTTTTCTTTATAATGTTTTTATTATACCGAAAAAGTAATGAGGCGTCTTTTAATATGGATATAGAATGAATCAAAATAACCATCTTTAATAATCCCATTTATAGATTTACTCGCTTCTATAAATAAATTTTCTTCTTACAAGACATTTTTGGTGATTTTATGCATACAACAATCCCCATCTCTTCATATTAACTATACAACTTTATACAAAGAAAAAGCCCTACACCAGCACAGATGTAGGGCTTTTATGGATGGTAATGATCCATGTTTGACTAGTTACATCATACCATAGATTTTTAATTTCAATAATTTTCTTAAGCTAATTTTAAAGTTTTTTATATTTTCGGTTAATTTAACAATAGCTTCAAACTCCTTTGATATGGTGTTTTGAGTCGTACATTATATATTAAGGAGTGTTAAACGATGAAGTTGTTTTTTCGTTGCTTAATGGTAGTTTGTTTGCTTATTTCAATTCCATTTTCTATTGCTCAAGCTGAAACAGAACAGCACAATCTTAAAATTACAACGCACAATGTCTATTTCATGCCCCGTGCCTTATATCCTAATTGGGGACAGATGAACCGCGCTGACCTTATTGCGCAAGCACCTTATATGCAACACAACGATGTAGTAATTTTAAATGAATTGTTTGATGAGAAAGCCTCAGCGAAATTAAAGGCAAACTTACAACATACATACCCTTACCAATCACCTATTTTAGGCGAATCAAGTTCTGAATGGGATGACGCACATGGCTACATTCATAACGCTAAAATTACAAATGGTGGTGTGGCAATTTTAAGTCGTTATCCAATCATGCATCAAGAACAACATATTTTCGCTCAGGGTCGCGGTTCAGATGCAATGGCTAAGAAAGGCTTTGTATACATTAAAGTGAATAAAAATGGGCATCCTTACCATATCATAGGTACGCATCTTCAAGCGGATAATAGTGAAAGCACCTATACGAAAGATGCAACTGTTCGTGCGAGTCAAATGGCAGAAATACATCAATTCATTCAACAAAAACATATCCCAAAAGATGAAATGATTGTTATCGGTGGCGATATGAATGTGAAAAAAGGTTCTAATGAATATAACGACATGTTGGCAGAAATGAATGTTTCTGAGCCTCAGTTTTCAGGACACACGTCTACATGGAATACTGAAACAAACAGCATAGCGAAGTACAATTATCCAGATTTAAAACCTCAATATTTAGATTATCTACTCGTTGAGAAAGATCACGCGCAACCTCAAAATTGGACGAATCAAGTACTCAATATTAAGTCTCCTGAATGGTCAGTGACATCATGGGGTAAGACATATCATTATCAAGATTATTCTGACCATTACCCTGTCGTTGCGTCTCAATCTCAATAGTATTACAAATTTTTACTGATTGTTACAATGACGCCGTTCTCGTAACAATCAGTATATTTTTATACTTGTACATTTTAAACTCCGTCATGACGGCGCTTAACGCTATTTTAGCCCTTCCTAACAAAAATATAACACTCCCCCACAACCTCCTTAATCACTACTTATTTCATCTTTTTATTTAAATTCAAATTAAATAATAAATTTCATAAAATCATATCGGCGTTTGGGCAATTAAATAATGATAACACCTTAAAAATACTGTCATATCAGTATTTTACAACCATCATCTACTTGCGCACGTCACTGTAACTTCGCGCTATTTTAGTTACAAAGTATACAAAAAATAATCAAGATTGCGCAACATGATAACTAATACTTATCACTTTAAATAAATGATTGGCATAGCCATTATAGCTCGAATAGAATCCATTTTCATGATGTGTGTATTTTTACAAATATACATATGAATTTCAATTTGTCTACATCAAAAATCCTTCGTCTTTCTAACTATGCATGACTATGGGACTGTAACGAGTTAAAGCGCCGCTATGACGGGTGCTTTTTTATAAAAAATATATTTAGCGTAATAATCGAAATTAAAACTATTTGTGTGATAAATATAAACAAACTTAAATAAATGTAAATATCATATTTTGTTTTCATATTTGTGATAGCATAGCGGAGTGACAAAATTAAACGAGGTGAAAAAATTGTTTTTGGTAATTTTCTTTACTGCTTTGATTTTAGTTTTGGCCATGAGAGAAATCTATGTCCATAACAAACGCATCAATAGTATCCCTGTTCGTATTAACATCAACGGGATACGTGGTAAGTCAACGATTACTCGATTGATTTACGGAATTTTAAGAGAAGACCAAATGAAGGTTATTGGTAAAACAACAGGAACAGATGCACGTATGCTGTACTGGTATACAGATGAAGAGTTTCCGGTTGTACGTAAACCTCAAGGTCCAAATATTGGGGAACAAAGGGATATTTTGAAAATAGTGAATAAGGAAGGCGCTGAAGCCATCGTCAATGAATGTATGGCTGTTAACCCTGACTATCAAATTATTTTCCAGAAACAACTATTAAAAGCCAATATAGGGGTCATCGTAAACGTAATGGAAGACCATATGGAAACGTTAGGTCCAACATTAGACGATGTGGCGGAATCTTTTACAGCAACAATTCCTTATAATGGAAAACTTGTTGTAATGAAAGATGAATACACAGACTTTTTTAAGAAAGTTGCAGATCAACGTAATACAGAAACAATTGTTGTTGATAAAGATGACATCGATGAAGCGTTATTACGTCGCTTTGACTACATCGTCTTCCCTGACAACGTCGCAATTGCCATAGGTGTTGCCAAAGCAGTAGGTATTAAAGAAGACAGAATGATTGATGGTATGTTAAATGCGCCGCCTGATAGTGGTGCCGTTCGCGTTAAATACTTTAATAAAAACAATACACAAAATGTCTTCGTCAACGCGTTTGCCGCAAATGAACCGAAATCAACAAAAGCAATTTTACAAAAAGTTATAGATTATAAATATCCATTCAAAAAGATTGTTATCATTCTTAACTGTCGTGCAGACAGATTAGATAGAACGAAATTGTTCGCTGAAAACTTCATTACTAATGTGGAATATGACACGTTAATTTGTGTTGGTAAGAGTACACAAGCTGTTACTGAAGCTATGAAAAATGAACGTCCAGATAAAAAATATTTAAACTTTGAAGGTCGTCCATTTAGTGAAATCGAACAAGCAATTTTTGAAGAATGTCATGAAGCGTTAATCTTCACTGTCGGAAATATTCACGGTAGTGGTAAACAAGTCATCAATTTAATGGAAGGGTTGGATTAATTTTGATAGGTTCAGAGTTATATTTCTCGCTATTCGTAGGTATTGTATTAAGCTTAATCTTTGCCGAAAAATTTGGTATTACACCTGCTGGACTCGTAGTACCTGGTTACTTGGCACTCATATTTGATCAGCCAATCATGTTATTGTCTATTTTAGTGATTAGCTGTCTGACTTATTTTATCGTCGTACACGGCGTAAGTCGCGTCGCAATTTTATACGGACGCCGTAAATTCGCTGCAATGATTTTAACGGGTATGATACTCAAATTCCTATTTGACCTTATCTATCCATTGACACCTTTTGAAATTGTACAACTTTCAGGTATCGGTATTGTCATTCCTGGTATCATTGCAAATACGATTCAAAAACAAGGTACAATCACTACATTAGCATCTTGTATGTTATTAACAGGTATCACATATATCATTCTATTTGCTTATAGCTTTATTAAGTAAAAGGGAGCTAGATTATGTCGAAAAAGAATAAATTAAATTTAGAAGAACGGATACTGCGCAATTCGAAAAATCAAAAAAAGCATAATTCACTTTTGATGCTTGTGGTTACAGTGGTTGCGATTGGCCTACTCGTGTTTTTCATGTTGACTACAAAAACTGAAGACGTGAAAGTTTTCGGTAAAGAAGATAAAGGTCTCCATATGACATATTTAGGCAATATCACTTTAAATGAAAACATTCGTCAAAATGATTTAAAAAATATGTTCAGTTCAGTATCTGACATCATTAAAGATAGCGATTATGCTTTAGCAAGTGTTAACGTCAACAACTTTGCGAAAGACCCTCAACGTAACATTGACAAAAACTTAAAAAACATTGGTTTCTTAAACCATTTAGGATTTAGCACTATCAATTTAACAAACAACTCTGTGGATCTTGAACAAATCAAACAAATTACGAGACAAGCAGACGCGAAACACGGCTACAACTTTACAACAGGTAACGGCTCAAACCCTTTAAACAGTAAAATCACTAAGAAAACCGTTAATGGTAAAAAAGTCGCAAGTGTATCATTTACAGACGTAAGTTCTAAATATATGGACCCTCGTAAAGCAACGACATCTATCGCACTTGAACCAAAGATATTTATGCCACTCGTTCAAAAACTTAAAAAAGACAATGATGTCGTAGTGGTAAATGTTGACTGGGGTATTCCAGATGAACCTAACGTGACGAATCGTCAAAAACAATACGGTCGTGCACTTGTAGATGCTGGTGCCGATGTGGTTGTTGGTCACAATACCGTTGTTCAAGAAATTGAAAAATATAAAGGTTCAAGCATTTTTTACAGCTTAGGTAACGTAACTTCAGATAAATTCTTATCAGAAAACAAAAAAGGTATCGCAGTGCAACACACACTTAATGGCGATAAGAGCAAATTCCAAATCACACCAATTCGTACAACAGGTGACCAAGTGACTAAAGACAATATGAACGCGATTGAAAAACAAAAATTCTATAATCGTATCTCTAGTCCATCTGTTAAATTAAAAGAAGCCAATGGAGGTTACACATATGAGAACTAAAAACTATATTCTTTATGGTGTTATCGTGTTACTCATTTGCGGGATATTCTTCTTAATCATCAACAGTAATGCAAATGACACTTTAGATAAATACGAAAAACATGATTTAAAACAAGAAAAACACGTTTCTTTACAACAACCAAAATCTAACCAAACTGAAAATAAAAAAAGCGCATTACACGCATCTTTAAAAAATGACACATCAAACCAAACAGCGCACACGTCACAAAATAACCAACAGGTTGCCTTAGACGGAGGTCAATCCCATGAGTATTTACAATAAAAAATTACTCGGCGTTATTTTAGTTATAATGATCATCGCTTCGGTTGGGTTCTACTACCTTAACCGTGATGAACAAGTCGACAAAGACCAATTATATGAAAATAAACTCGCATCACAAGCATCTAATGATAATGCGAAAAAATCATACGGTGTTTCTACAAATAATGAAATCGCACGACAAGTTGGTAATAAAATTATTAAAGACGGTGGTAACTCTGCCGATGCAGCATATGGTGTTGCATACACGTTAGCTGTCACAGAGCCATTTGCCGCTGGACTTGGTGGCGAAGGAACTACCCTCTCCTACTCTGGTAAAAAAGGTGAACAACCAAAAGTTTATGATTATAACGCAGTTTCATCACACCAATATAAAAATGGTGACAAAATTGGTGTTCCTGGTTTTGTAAGTGGTATGTCTCATATGCACGCAAAAGAAGGTAAAATGAGTGAGAAGGAAATTTTAAATTATGTCATTCCACTCGCTGAAGATGGTTTCCAAGTCAATACAGACTTAGAAAAAATGTTATTAAAATACAGTGCAATCGTTGATAAAAAATCTCCATTTGTTAAAGATGGTAAAGTTGTTAAAGCCGGTGACGTTGTTAAACAACCTAATTTAGCAAATACGTTAAAACATATTCGCGATAATGGCGCAGACGGTTTTTATAAGGACCTTGGTCCTAAAATCGCTGAACAAACGCATGGCAACTTAGACGCCCAAGACTTCAAAGACTTTAAAACAAAAGAGAAAAAACCAATCTCTACAGAATATTTAGGCAACCAAGTCTATACATCACCGAACCCTACTGGCGGTATTTTTACATTACAATCATTGAAAATTGATCAAATGATTAACGGTGAATTGGGAGAAGATACACCACAATCCTATATTGATGGAACCGTAAAAGCGCGTAACGTAAACTATAAAAACCGTTATATCGTAAATGATGAAAAACCTATTAATAAGCAAAAACTTAATGATGCTTACCTTTCAAACCATGCAGAAGAATATAAAGATGTTAAAAACAAATTTGATTTACAAGGTGAGGCAAATACAGCGGGTTCACACTTTGTTGTGATTGACAAAGATGGCAAGATGATGAGTTCGACAAATACATTGAATAACTTCTTTGGTAATGGGCAATACACTGATCAAGGTTTCTTCTTGAATAATGCACTTGATCGCTTCTCTAAAACGCCATCAAGTGACAACAAAGGTGGTCCTAACAAAACACCACGTTCTTACATCTCACCTATGATTGTTGTCGGTGAAAACTATCACTTCGGTACAGGTACACCTGGTGGTAACAAAGTACCAACATTGTTACAACAAACAATGTCACAATATTTACGTGATAAAGGATCACTACAACAAATCATTGAAAAACCACGTTTCTATAACGATGGTGACAGCATTTATTATGAAAATGGTATGGATGATGACAACATTAAAGAGTTTAAAAAATTAGGTTACAAACCGCACAACAGCTCAGATAATCCTAACTATGGTAGTGTACAAGGTGCAGCCTACTTCAATAAAGATAAAAAAGTTGAAACGGGCCATGATGTTGAAGTCAGATAAAAATTATTAAAGGCGACGCTCAATCGAGTGTCGCCTTTTTCATATGTTATTTACGATGAAGAGGATCTCTCTTCGACTTTGTGATAAAAGAAATACTTGTACATACAATTATTGTTACAACAAGTATAATCGCAAAGACGGATGACACACTTGAAAAACGGAATCCAATTTCCCATCTTTCAGGTGTTATATGAACGTAAAAGTTAATAATGATAAGTAATAATAACAGTAAACTCGATAACATACCTACAATATCAGCGATACGACGTAGACGTGAATCATTTGTGTTTTTCATAGTTGTCACACCTCTTTTTTAACAATATTATAGCATAAAAAAATAATTAGAACTTGCTATAGAAATCGCTTTCACAGTTTTGTAACGTATTCAATATTGACGTGTATATGAGACATTGGACGCAGGTGATATTAAATCTAATATTACACCGTTCTATCCCACCTTACTTTTTACTTTTCTTGAGCAATAAAAAAGGAGTGTACGCGCTATGGCGTCACACTCCTTTTTTATGTTATTTCTTTTTCAAACGTCCGCCAATAAAGGCTGTATACATCACACCTGCAATGATTCCGATGATCATTGTAATCAGAAGTAACGTGCGATGCGGTGGTGTATAAGTCAGTTCGATGTGTTGCTCACCTTTTTTAACAGGAATGATTGTCTGCATTCCATTCCCTTTCTTCACATCGACCGCTTTACCATCGGCTGTTGCTTCAAATCCATCAACATAAGGTGTTGGTACAACAAGATAACCTGAATCAGATTTATTTTTAGTAAATGTATAACCATTTTTCGTTTCTTTCACATTTACTTTTTGTACATCTTTCGTAGCTGATTTTAGTGTTTCATAGTTTTCACCGTACACACCTTTTAAATGATATCGGTATGTGCCTTTAGAAAGTTTTAAACGTAACGTATCATCGGCTTTAACGCGAAAAGTTATTGGTGTTACACCGCGTCGATACGTATAATTTAAAGAACTGCGACTTTGTTTATATTCATTCAGTTCAACTTGATGCGCTTTATCTTTAGGTTTTACCATTTCTAAATCCATTTCAACATATAAATCTCGATTATCTTCCGCCACCGTTTTAGGAACTTTAAGCTCTAGACCACCGTCGTCATTTTTAACTTTTAAAAGACGCTTGCCATCTTTGAAATCTGCATCTTTGGTATCTGATTCTACAAGGCTCGCATAATTAGTACTTTTTTGAATATCACTATTCGCTTTCGTACCATCATTGAAGACAACACCTTGTAACATTGCGTGTTCACGATCAATTGGAGATTTTAAATCTTTAGGGTCGTATACTTTATTCGTTATGTGCGTACTTGGATATTGGATGGTATCTTTCGAATATTGGTACTTATTGTCTTTACCATCAATAACTTTTTCAGTTTTAAAACCATAAGGCATCGTATCATCTTTAGGGTTCTTAAAGCGATCTTTAGCATCCCATAACGCCATTAAATTAGCACGATTGCCTAATAAACGATGCGTACTGTTTTTATCAATGGGCTGGGCAATTTGCATCGTTTTATCATAATAATGTAGCACATCACCATTAAACAAACTTGAATATATGGATAAGCCATTGTAGCCATATATAAATGGCGAATTCAGTGCTGAAAATGATAAATATTCTATACGAGAAAATTGATTTCCTTTTTGTTGAATCTGGTCAAATTCTTTCTGAAGTGCATCACTGTGATATTTATCTTCAGTCATTGACGCGATAGGACGTTCATAAATTGTCATATGAGATTGATGATAATCGACAATCATCATCACTTGTTGAATGAATATGAGTCCAATCCATACGAAATACATTGCTGGATGAGCAAGCCATTGACGTTGCCATAATATAACACCCATCACGATGAAGATTAATAATGTCACCCACATCCAGTTCATTGTGGCATCGTATTGTGTATACATTAGCGCCATCACGATTACAGTCGGTATGGCCGTTATCATGAATTGTTTAAGATGTACTTCTGAAAAATAGCGTATAAATAATGCGATAAGTACACTAGAAGATAAACATAAAATATAAATCCAACGTCGTGATGGTAATGAAAAACCATTAAAAAAACTATCAAAATATGGTGTAAGTGAACCTACTAGTAAGATCCACGTTAAAATCGCAAATAAACGATAATAATAGTATTTGTATAGATTCACCGCAAATAGTGCGATAAATGTCAGTGTTGAAATCGTAATGTAAAAGCCATTAGAGAAAATATGATATTTTTCTGTAAAATCTATAAATAACGTCAAATTAAGATGCGGGTTAATTTCTCTATTATTTTCCATAACCGCGGATACACCTGTAAAAAATCCTGGAAGACTGATTAACAAACTTATAAAGGCAGCAATCGCCAGCATCCATAGTTTTTGAACACGTGACACCACATCATTAGCATGTGGTGCAATGACACGGTACAGAAAATAAAACCCTAAAATAATCATTTCATAGTACGCAAAATAGAAATTCGCAAACAATGTTAATGCAATAGCGATGATGAATAAGCCTATTTTACGTGCTCTGAAAAAACGTTCCATTGCCCATATTGACAATGGCAATAAAATTAACACTTCGCCATAAAATGACCATGTAAAATTAAAATATATCGTTACGACAGATACGGCATACATGATAGTCGCTAAAATTGCAAATAAACGACGCTCAGGCTGTAAATACCGAAAACAATAGTAACTCACGATGGTTGTTAAAAATACACGAATATATGAAATAATGACCTGATTTTGGGCCCAAAACGTCATATCATGTGTTGGCAAATGAAATATCATGTCTAAGATGCGAATAATAAAGAAATAGATAATCATCAATGGACTTGTTGCATAATAGTATGATAGCCCTTTCGTATAATCGCCACCTAAGCCGAAATCTGTATCATAAAAACTTTTAAATTCTGTATAGTGTTCATACAAATATTTTTGAAAAGGCATTAATTGACTAAACCCATCCCCTTTTCCGGCAAATGCAATGCCATTGACAAAAGTATTGTAGAAAAATGGGATAAATACTAATGTTGTAAGTAAAATACTAAACAAAAATATGTGTATGAAACGTTTTGATTGTTGTTGAAAATGTCGAATCTTTCTCGACCTCCTTCTCTTTCTTTTAAAGTACGATTTTCAACATAGCAACGATACTATAAAATCAGCGTTCATGCACACAAAATCATTCAATTTAATAATATTTTTAAAACGTCATCTTTTTGATAAGAAACTGAAATTTCTGTAGAATTTTTGTAGGAATTTTGCAATTTTGATGACATCACAAAAGACGAAACGCTTCATAGCGCTTCGCCTTTTGTGTAAAAATTGTCAATATAGATTGGTTATGATTTTAACGCTTCAGCGACACCATCTGTGAAACGTTCCATCGTATTCGTCCAATTCGCCGCATATATACGTGATACACGACTAGAATCCCCATTTTTAAAGAAATTATGAATCGTTGAATTAGATACTTCTAATTGCACGCCTGCTTGTCGTTTGTTCATGTTAGTAATATTTTTAATACCTTCACCTGCAATATTGCCGTTTGCTTCCTTAACGATAAAACCTTTGTGTGTAAGACTATCCATGATTTTGTGTTTAAGCGCGGTATCACGTCCGCCGATATACACATCCGCACCCTCGCGTCCTGTTTTATGAATTGTAACTGTACGTTCAGATTGACCTATCATTTCACGTGCTTTAGGTTCATCATAGTTAATTGATGTCACGTGTAATTCAGAATTATTCTGAGGTCTAATACCTTGGAACGTATAATACCCAGCATTTGCTTTTTTTGCTATACTTCCAGCTATTTCAGTAGTACCTGGTTCGATACCACCTCCATGAGGCGCGACGATTACGGTTGGGTTGTGCTCATCTTTAGTAAAAATTTTCCAATCGACACCTTCTTTTGTAGCTTTCATCAATTGTGTCATTGATCCATAATGATCATTCGCATTACTTGATTTAGAGAAAAATGTTAAATACAGCATATTCGTTATTAGTACACCCGCAATCAGTAAAATAGAAATAATAATTTTTTTCACAAAACTTCACCCCACTTTTTAAAATAAATACTTTGGCATATTGCATATTTTACAAACTATTTTGTGACGTTCTTAAAAGTCGTTGTCTTATATGTATATACAAAAAACAAATCATTAATCATAAATCGTTGAATTTAGTAATTAATTTAACAATTAAAACATCAACAAAATAATGTTAAGCCGTGCATGCGCAGACACTTGCTTCAATGACATAAAATTGTAATTTCACCTCATTGATATGACTATTATTTGGAAAGTTAGCCATGCCCAAACTTTAGCTATCCGCATCATTTCAAGCATTTACACTTTAATGGGAGATTTCATATCCCTGTCCCTTAAATCAATTATATAGAAAGTCCCTTCAAAAGTTATGTGAGAATAGTGATGACTTTTACATTTTTTCAAAAGAACTTTGTACAGTAGAAGTCTAATAGCGATTATACGGGAAAATACTTCACATGTGAAATAAAATATATTTCAAATATATAATTTCTTCTATAAAAATATTTATATTCATCACTATCTTTGAACTTCATCCAATCATATTTTAGTATAATTTATATACTAAAGAAGAAAGGTGATAGTGTATGAATTTTACAAGTAAATGTGTTGCAGTTGGTGTATTAGCTATAGGGGTCGCGTCATTTGCGAGCGGTACTTCCGAGGCAGCTGGACTTAGTCAGAAAGAATACAACGATCTCGCTTCTTCTCTCGACTATGATATTCATACAGTGAATGCACAATCATCAACAGCACAAGCAACGCCTTATAAAGGGTTAAGCCAAGATGAATATCAAAATTTAGCGACTCAATATAGCTAAATTAAAAAAACAGCCGGCCAAGTGTAAGATGGTCGGCTGTTTATATTTAGATGTTTTTTAAGCATTAGAATTATTGATTCCCGAATTATTATTGCCAGAATTATTCGAGTTGTTTGAGTTATTATTTCCTGAATTGTTATTTCCAGAGTTGTTATTTGAACTATTATCGCTTGAATTACTACTATTATTGTTGGCATTATTACCTGAGTTGTTACTGCTTGAAGTAGATGATGCTTCTCCACCTTTACGCCCTGCTTCCTCATAACTCATATTACCATTTTGATTATTAGATTCTGCCATAATAGTAAACCTCCCTAAGAAATATTGAGCCTTTGTATCGCTCATTAATATCATACCTATTCCAAAGTATTAGAAACATTGTTATGGATTCTATTTTTTTAATGATAATACGCGCTGCAAAGGATATATATCCCTATTCAACATAGTTGAATTAAAGTGTTTATCTTAACCTATTCATTCAGAAAAAAATAAGTGTCTGTCCTCGCATAAATTCGAAATATCTTATTTGAAATTCACTCCAATTTCTTATTCATTTGAAAATACACTTCAATCTAAACTTAAAATGCTAACAATTTAAATTAATGGTTTTGCTTGAGTTTTTGTAATATAAATGTAATGATGTAATTGAAATGTAATACAAAAAGAAGGTGTTATTATGAAGAAATTGTCAAAGGTTTTACTCGCAAGTACACTTGTGACTGGCGCCCTTATTGGCACTCAAGCATTAACGCCTGAACAACCAGTCGCACACGCTGCGACATCCCCTTGGTATGCATATCATGGACAAACAACATTTGGTGGTGCCTTTTATCTTGATGGTCATTTTAAAAATGCGGTTCAGCACCGTGGTTTAACGTTTAATGGCTACAAAATTTCCGCACCTTTTAGTAAAAAGAATATTAAATACGTCAAAGTCCATGATCAAGGTATTGCTGTAGTCTCTGGCAAAACCGCAAGCAGTATCATGTTTCCAGTTTCAAAAGGAACTTCTATTCAAAAAGTAAAAATGAGCTACGGCAAACCTACAAAAGTATTTGAATCTGCACAAGGTACGGTCTACCGTTATCAGTACAAACAGGCAACCATCGATTTTACAGAAGCACATCACCAAGTCACTATGATTACGGTATCTAATGGACTTTAAACAAAAAAGCCTAGAAGCAATCTCTGCT